>QKII01000309.1 GCA_003249625.1 Propionivibrio sp.
TGCATCCTGGTCGGAAATATCCTGTCGCGCATCGAGCACGAGGATGACCACATTCGCGTCCTCGATCGATTGCAGCGTCTTGATCACCGAGAACTTCTCGATCGATTCGAACACCTTCCCCTTGCGCCGCAAGCCCGCTGTATCTACCAGCGTGTATTTCTTGCCGCTTCGTTCGAATTCCACCGAAATCGAATCGCGCGTCGTACCCGGCTGGTCGAAGGCGATGACACGCTCTTCCCCGATCAGTGCATTGATCATCGTGCTCTTGCCGACGTTCGGCCGGCCGACGATGGCCACCTTCAGCTGGTCGCTCTTGCCCTCATCCTCCTCGGGCTCGGGGAACGGTTCCAGCACCTGCTCGACCAGGCCGCGCACGCCTTCGCCGTGTGTCGCCGAAATCGCGTAAGGGTCACCCAGACCTAGTTCGTGGAAATCGGCGATCACCACCCCACGATTCATCCCCTCTGACTTGTTAACCGCGACACGAACCGGCCGCTGGGCACGGCGAAGCTTATTCGCGATTTCCTTGTCAAGCGCGGTGATGCCAACCCGCCCGTCGACCACGAAAATGATCGCGTCCGCCTCGGCAATGGCCTGCTCGGCCTGGCGCGCCATCTCATGCATGATGCCGTCCTTGGCCAGTGGTTCGAAGCCGCCGGTATCGACCACCAGATAGGGCTTGGTTCCCACCTTGCCGTGACCGTAATGGCGGTCGCGGGTCAGACCGGGAATGTCAGCGACCAGCGCATCACGTGAGCGGGTCAGCCGGTTGAAGAGGGTCGATTTGCCGACATTCGGCCGGCCGACGATGGCGATGGTGGGCTTCATTCTGCCTCGATAGCGTAAAGACCGCCCTTGCTGGTCTGCACCAGAAGATTCCGGCCCAGGGGCTGCGGCGGAGCGACGACAGCGCCGCCGTCGGTAGTCAGGCGCGCAGCAAAGGCGCCGTCATCACGGTTCAGGAAATGGACCACGCCCTGAACATCGGCGACGGCAACGAGGTTGCGGCGCACCACTGGCGCAGAAACACCGCGCAGCGACAGGGCATCCTGCTTCCAGAGGCTGGAGCCGCTGGCCAGATCGAGCGCGTGCACAGCCCCCTTGTCGTCCGTAACGAAAACGTGGCGCGAATCCATCGTCAGGCCGACGGAACTCGACACATCGCGCGCCCAGACAAGATTTCCGTTGCCCAGATCGAAACAGGCCACACGGCCCTGGTAAGCCACTGCACAGATAGTCCGCCCGGCAATGACCGGCGAACTGGAAATATCGGCGATCCGCTCAAGCTCGGTCGTCCCTTTTGGCAACGAGACCGTTCCCTCCCAGACCGGCGCGCCATTGGAGAGATTCACGGCGATCAACTTGCCGCCCGGAAATCCGGCAAAAACGTATTTCCCGTCGATCACGGGTGCCGCCATCGCACGCAATGAGAGCGCCGGTGCCGGCCGCTGGAAAATCCACTTGCGCTTGCCATCGGCGGCATCGTAGGCGATCAGGCGGTTATCACCGCTACGGACAACGACAAGCCCTTCACCTACCGCGGGAGGCGCCAGAATTTCACTCGTCGCCTTGGCCTTCCAGGCCAACTTGCCGTCGGCAGCACTGTAGACCAACAGATCGCCTTCCGGCGAACCGACCGCCACAATGCGGCCATCGGTACCGACACCAGCCGACAGCGCTTGCCCCGCTTCGACCTTCCAAACAGTGTTTCCGTCATCGATCCGCGTCAATACGCCATTATTGCCCGCTGCATAGACAGAGGAACCGGAAACGGCGGGAGTAAAGGCATAGTCGCCCCCCTTGCCAATGCTCTCCTGCCAGACGACACGCGTCTGGGCAGTGGCAGAAAACGGCTTGAGTTCGGCCATTTTCGGACCCTTCTTCGCGAACGGATTGATCGCATCGAGCGACGCACAACCAGCGAGCAGAGCCAGCAGGGGAATGATGACAAGGCTGCGACGCATTACTTCGCCCCACCCAAGGCGTCGATCTTCTGGTTCATCAATTCGCGGGCCACGGCATTTGAACGCACCTGCCATTCTTGCCCTGCCGCCCCGCTCTTGCCGGTCTTGACCAGCTCATCCAGCTTGGCCAGCGCAGCCTGATAGGCAGCCACCGCTTCGGTTTTTTTACCTTGAGCGGAGAGAACATCGCCGCGCATATCGAGAAAACGTGCCTCGAACGCCGGCACAGAGGCACCCTCCAGTTGCTTGAGTGCCTCGTCGTAGGCTTTTTCGTCGAGCAACAACGCTGCGAGACGCAGTCGCGCCAGATCGCGCAACTCGTTCGTCGCGTGCTCGACGGCCCAGACCAGCTGCGCCTTTGCCGTCTGCGCATCGCCGCTCTCGACCATCACCTTGGCGGACACCAATGCGGCCATTTCGGCATAAGCGGTTCTGCCGAACTTCTCCAGCAGTTCGCCACTCGCCGCCTTCACTTTCTGCGTATCGTTTGCCTGCGCAGCTTGCTGCAAGACGCTGTAAACGATCGAAGCCTGCGCGGTCTGATTGCGCTGATACCAGTTCCACCCCTGCCAGGCCAGCACCAGTAGCGCGATAACCGTCGCCGTATTTACCAGCCGGTTGCCGTATTGCTTCCACCAGGCCTTTATCTCGGCAATCTGTTCTTGTTCCTCAAGATCGTAGGTAGCCATCAGGCATCGTCTCCATCGAAAAATGCGTTCATGATTTCGTCAGCAACAAGGTCGACGCTGACGCGTTTCTGTTCATTGCGCGTGCCCTCGCCTTCTTCGGCACGCAGGGGTTTAAGCGTCACTTCGCCGGCATTCGCTTCGTCGTCACCGATGATTACCGCGAACGTCGCAGCGGAGGCATCGGCCTTTTTCATCTGCGACTTGAAGCTGCCGCCACCGCAGTTGAAGAGCACGTTGATGCCTTGATCGCGCAAGCCCTCGGCGACACGCGGAGCCATGCGCGCCGCCGCATCGCCCTGATGCACCAGATAGACGTCAACACCTTCCGGCTCCGGCTCGGCGCCCGATTCGCGAATCAGCGTCACCAGACGCTCGACGCCCATCGCGAAACCACACGCCGGTGTCGACTTGCCACCCAACTGTTCGACGAGGCCGTCGTAGCGTCCGCCGGCACAGACGGTCCCTTGCGCGCCGAGGCGGTTGGTCACCCACTCGAACACGGTCAGGTTGTAGTAATCGAGGCCGCGCACCAGGCGAGGGTTGATTTCGTAGGGGATACCGACATCACGCAGAATCTGCTGAACGCCCTCGAAATGCGCCAGCGATTCGGCGCCCAGATGTCCCATCAGCTGTGGCGCACCAGCGATCATTTCCTGCATCGTCGGGTTCTTGCTGTCAAGGATGCGCAAGGGATTGGTGTAGAGGCGGCGCTTGGCGTCCTCGTCCAGCAGATCAGCGTACTTTTCGAAGTAGGTGATCAGTTCAGCGCGGTATTTCGCCCGCTCATCAAGCTGCCCGAGTGAATTCAGCTGCAGTTTGATGCCATCAAGGCCAAGGTCATCCCACAACCGCGCGCACATGAGAATCTGCTCGGCGTCGATATCCGGACCGGTAAAACCGAACGATTCGATGCCGACCTGGTTGAACTGGCGATAGCGCCCCTTCTGTGGCCGTTCGTGGCGGAACATCTGGCCCATGTAATAAAGACGCTGCGGACGCTGTGCCGCGAGATTGTGCTGAATTACCGCTCGCACACAACCGGCCGTACCTTCTGGCCGGAGAGTGAGCTGTTCACCGTTCAGGCCGTCCTCGAAGGAATACATTTCCTTCTCGACGATGTCGGTAACCTCGCCGATCGCCCGCTTGAACAGCGGCGTCGGCTCGACGATCGGCAGGCGGATCGGCCGATAGCCATAGCTTTTCAGCCATGACCGTATCGTTTCCTCGAAGAGTTCCCAAAGCTCGGATTCACCGGGCAGGATGTCGTTCATCCCGCGCACGGACTGGATTGTCTGACTCATGATTGCGAAGCGTTCTTTCTTGTATAGGTTCGTGCCACGTAGCGATCCACGATGGCGGTAAATTCATCTGCAATGTTCTCGCCGCGCAGCGTAACGGTTTTTACACCGTCCTCGAAAACGGGTGCCGCAGGCGCCTCGCCGGTACCCGGCAGACTGATGCCGATATTGGCGTGTTTGCTCTCGCCCGGCCCATTGACCACGCAGCCCATGACCGCCAGGGTCATGTTCTCGACACCGTCGAATTGTTCGCGCCAGCGCGGCATCTGGTCACGCACGTGGTTCTGGATGCGTTGCGCCAATTCCTGGAAGAAAGTGCTGGTCGTCCGGCCGCAGCCGGGACAGGCGGTAACCATCGGCGTAAAGGCACGCAACCCCATGGTCTGCAACATTTCCTGGGCAACCACAACTTCCTGCGTACGCTGCCCCCCCGGTTCGGGTGTCAGCGAAACGCGGATGGTGTCGCCGATGCCTTCCTGCAACAGCACGGCCATGGCCGCCGTCGAGGCAACGATCCCCTTGGAACCCATTCCCGCCTCGGTCAAACCGAGATGCAGGGCGTAATCTGATTGTCGTGAAAGCTCGCGGTAGATGCCAATCAGGTCCTGTACACCGGAGACCTTGCAGGAGAGGATGATGTGATCTCCCGGCAGACCGAACTCCTCCGCCTTTCGCGCCGACTCCAGCGCCGAGGCGACCATCGCCTCGCGCATCACACCAACCGCGTCGAGCGGCTGCGGCCGACTGGCGTTTTCGTCCATGATTCGGGCCAGCAGATCCTGATCGAGACTGCCCCAGTTGACGCCGATGCGCACCGCCTTGTCGTACTTGCATGCGATTTCGATCATCTGTGCGAACTGCTCGTCGCGTTTTTTTCCATGACCAACGTTGCCGGGGTTGATTCGGTACTTGGCCAGCCGCTGCGCGCACTCTGGATGATCCGCCAGCAAGCGGTGGCCGTTGTAGTGGAAATCACCGATTAGCGGCACATCGACGCCCATGCGCTCAAGTTGTTCGCAGATCTTCGGCACAGCCGCTGCCGCTTCGGCCGTATTGACGGTAATACGCACCAGTTCCGATCCGGCACGAACCAGTTCCGCACACTGAATCGCCGTTCTCACCACGTCAGCGGTATCGGTATTGGTCATCGACTGCACGACGACGGGTGCCTCGCCGCCAAGGAGAATATTGCCGACTTTCACGGCCCGCGTCGGGCGGCGCTTGATTGAATTACTCATGCTTATTCGAGTGTCAGACGGGCGACATCACCCTTGCTACGGATGGCCATCAGGTCGACGGGCTTGCCGCGAAACTGAAGCGTCACGCGCGAAGCATTACCGACAACCAAGGAAAACGGCGGCTCGCCAGAGACTTCTCGCTGGCTCCCTGCCTGATTCAACTGCGAAAAAACGATTTCCCCGCTGCGATCGCGTACCTCAACCCACGACGGCTGGGTGAAGCTGAAATAAAGGGCCTCGCCGCCTGAGGTCACTGCTTGTTTCTCGGCGGCAGGCGGTGCCATGCCAGCTGCGGCAACTGGTACGGGAGGAACACCAGGTGGAGGCACCTCGAAAGAAAGCGGTGCCGGCGAAACCGGAACCGGAACCGAAACTGGAACGGGGGCAGGGGTCGGCGCTGGCTCGGCCGGCGCAACTGGCACAACGGAAGTGGCAGGAGACGCTGGCTCGGGAGCAACCGGCACGGGCTCCGCAGAAACATCCCCAGAAGGACCATCGTTGCCCGCGGGAGCTTGCGTCGAATCTGCAACCACCACTGCCTTGATCCGCTCAACAACAGACCGCCACGTCTCCGGCGGCAACAGCAGGTAAGCGGCCACCGCCAGCAGCAGGATGATCAACCCGGAAATAATCCTGAAGTAATCTCGTCGATCAGCACGCCCTTCTCGCGGCATGCTCACCGGAGTCCCGACATCGACGCGCAATTCCGGCCGCTGCGGCAAAGGCATATGCTCAAGGCCATCCATCAGTTGCGCCGGATCCAATCCAAGATAACGCGCATAGTTGCGCACGAAACCGCGAATGACGGTCTTGGGCAGCCCCGACCATTCGTTCGCCTCGATATCGGCCACTTGGCGCGGACTCAGCTTTAGCGCAAATGCGGTGTCCTCAAGCGACAATCGTTTCGCTTCGCGCGCCGTGCGCAGCTTTCCGCCGACATCCGGCGACAGATCGGGACGGTTCTCGCCGCCCATGACCTGAGCAGCCTCGCTCGCGGAATCATTGGCGAGTCGTTCTCCGCTCATTCGAAATCCCCCTTCAAATACGCCTGATACTCGCTGGAATCAGGAAACTTTCGACGCAGTTGGGCTGCCAGGCTCTCTTCATCGACCTTGTTGCCCAGCCGACGCTCGACACGCAGTGACAGCCAGAGAATTTGCGGCCCGGGACTCGAATATCTCACGGCATCCAGTAATTGCTTTCTCGCCGCATCATAGTTGCCGCGCTTGTAGAAAACATTTGCCAGGTGGAACAGTGCCTGCGGGTTATCCGGCGACAGACGCAAAGCCCTGCGCAAGTAGTCTTCCGCTCGATCAAGCTCGCCAATTTGAACAAGACATTCACCGGCGTTCATGTAGGCCAGTTCGGGCGTCTGGTACAACGGGTTGCCGAGCGCCTGCTCGAAGTACCCGATCGACTCATTCGCACGCCCGGTATGGCAAAGGAACCAACCGAAATTGTTGTTGATATCGGAATTACGCGGCTCCAAGGTCAACGCCCGCCGAAAATCCTTTTCCGCGGAGTCATATTCCTTCACATGATAGAGAATCAACCCCCGCGTGCTGAACGCCGGCGCGTAATCCGGGTCGGTTGCCGCCGCCAGCGTCACTTCCTCAAGCGCTATGATCAGTTTGCCATCCTGGAAGTAAACGGACCCGAGTTCAGTGTGAACCTTGGCCCGGGTCCGCGCGTCTTTCGGAGTGGGCATGACACCGACCGTTGTCTGTGCCTGTGTCTGTTGTTGCTCCTGGGGCTGTTGTTGCAACAAGTTCATTCCTGAACAGCCAATCAAGCTGACGACGGAAACAACACAGGACAACCTTCCAAGAGCTTTCATCATTGGAGTTTTTCCTCGTGGATTGTGATGACCCCACCCGCGGTACGGCGTGTCTTGTCGCGCACCTGCCCGGCGAGTTGTCCGCACGCTGCATCGATGTCATCGCCCCGTGTCTTGCGCGTCGTCGTTACGATGCCCGCATTCATCAGGATCTCGGCAAAGGCGCGAATGCGCGGCGCCGGGGAGCGACGGAAGGGCGAAGCTGGAAACGGATTGAACGGAATCAGGTTGAATTTGCAGGGAACGTCACGCGTCAGGGCCAGTAATTGCCGGGCGTGGGCATCGGAGTCGTTCACCCCGTCGAGCATCACGTACTCGAAGGTCACGAAATCGCGCGGCGCCTTTTCCAGGTAACGCTTGCAGGCCGCCATCAGTTCGCGTAACGGGTATTTACGATTGATCGGCACCAGTTCGTCGCGCAGCGTATCGTTCGGAGCGTGCAGCGAGACGGCAAGAGCCACTGGACACTCGTCACGCAACCTGTCCATCACCGGCACCAGTCCGGAGGTCGACACGGTCACACGCCGGCGCGACAAGCCGTAAGCGTTGTCGTCGAGCATCAGGCGCAAGGCCGTTACGGCATTTTCGAAATTGGCCAGCGGCTCGCCCATTCCCATCAACACTACATTGCTGATGATCCGCTCACCGCTGGGGTCGGCGCCGAGCGCGCGATTGGCCTGCCACAGCTGGCCAATGATCTCGGCCACCGTCAAGTTGCGATTGAAACCCTGCTTACCGGTCGAGCAAAAGGCACAATCGAGCGCGCAACCGGCCTGCGTGGACACACACAACGTCCCCCGGTCGTCCTCGGGAATGAAGACGGTCTCTACTGCATTTCCCCCTCCGACGTCGAACAGGAACTTGCGCGTTCCGTCGTCGGAAAGCCGGTCGGAAACGATCGTCGGGGGAATGATCGACGCCACCAACCTGAGCTTCTCGCGCAGGCTTTTGGCAATATCCGTCATCGCATCGAAATCGCTCTGCCCGAAACGATGCATCCAGCGCAGCACCTGCCGCGCACGGAAAGGCTTTTCGCCCAGCTCGGCAAAATAGGCCGTGAGGCCGGCTGCATCGAAATCAAGCAGATTGACGGTCATGCAACGACTCGTTGACTTTGTCGGGTCAGCGTCCGGAATAGACGTTCATTCCGGGGAAGAAGAAGGCGATTTCGACCTTCGCCGTTTCCGGACCGTCGGATCCGTGCACGGCGTTGGCGTCGATCGACTGGGCGAAATCGGCGCGGATGGTGCCGGGAGCCGCTTTCTTGGGATCGGTGGCGCCCATCAGATCGCGGTTCTTGGCGATCGCCTCCTCGCCTTCCAGCACCTGAATCATCACCGGACCGGAGGTCATGAACTCGACGAGTTCGCCGAAGAAGGGACGCTCCTTGTGCACCGCGTAGAACTGACCGGCTTCCTGCGGCGAGAGCCAGGCCATTTTCGATGCAACAATCTTCAGCCCGTTGGATTCGAAACGGGAATAGATCTTTCCGATCACATTCTTGGCGACGGCATCAGGTTTGATGATGGAAAGGGTGCGTTCGATAGCCATGAAATCATTCTCCACGAGGATTAAAAAGGATAGACAGCTGAGACGACAGAATGGATGCCCAGAAAACCCTATATTGTACCAATATCCCTTTGCCGGGTACCGTGCAGGTCGACAAGGCAAAAATCATCCTCTTCCTGATACATCCAGCCACCGGACTTGCCGCAGGCGACTGTAGAAGGTACCATGATTTCATTCGACAACACCCCATTTCCAATCAATAAATTAGCGTGATTACTTGGGGTATTTTTTCAAGTTGAGACGATGATCGAACAGCCCTTCCAAACGCTGGAATCCTGGGTAACGTACTTCAACTCAGTCGAAATCCCCATCCTTCGCCAGACCGCCAGACGTCTCGAAGAGGCCCGGCAGAACATCGACCGGATCACCGGGCGCGACATTGCCGCCATTGTTCTGCAGGACCCCCTGCTGACCATCCGCGTCCTCGCCTATATACAGCCATTCCGTGGCAAACACCTTCAGTCGGACATCACTACCATCGCTAACGCCGTCATGATGCTTGGCGTCGAACCGTTCTTCAGGCGCTTCGAGTCACCTCAAACGGTCGAGTCGGTACTCAAGGACGAACCACAAGCCCTTCTGGGCGTACTGCATGTCATCCGGCGCGTCCAGCGCGCCTCACGCTATGCTCACGACTGGGCATTCGAGCGGCACGACTGGAACGTCGAAGAGGTTGCACTCGCAGCCCTGCTGCATGACCTGGCTGAAATTCTGCTCTGGTGCTTCGCTCCACGCCTGGCCATCGAGATCCGCCGTCGCCAGCAGGCTGACAGGGCTCTACGCAGCACCGCCGCGCAAGAACAGGTGCTAGGCATCCGCCTTTTCGATTTGCAACTATCCCTGTGCGACAACTGGCACCTGCCCGATCTACTCAAAATGTTGATGGATGATGCCAACGCCGAAAAAGCGCGGGTACGCAACGTCGTCCTGGCCGTCAATCTGGCGCGCCACTCCGCAAACGACTGGAACGATCCGGCTCTGCCTGACGATTTCGTGGCCATCGAAAAACTGCTGCAGATCGACCGCAACACCTTACTGGGCAAGCTGGCCATTCCAGACGATGTAGCGCGGCAATACCGCCTCTCGCCACCCGAGAACCAACGCGGATAAAATGCACTCCCGATGCCATCTTCATCAACATTCACAGTGCAACAATCAGGGAGATCCGCATGTCCATCGGCAACATGATTTTCTTCGGCGTTCTGGCCATCGTCGCCATCTACGGCGTCATGCTGTACAACGGGTTGGTCGCGCTCAAGCACAACGTCGCCAAGGCATGGGCCAATATCGACGTCCTGCTCAAGCAGCGGCACGACGAGTTGCCCAAGCTGGTCGAAGTCTGCAAGCAGTACAAGCAGTTTGAGCAGGAAACGCTGCAACGGGTGATCGAAGCACGGTCGCAGGTCCAGTCAGCCCGGGAAACACAAAACATCGGCGCACTCGGCGAGGCAGAAGGCGCGCTGCGCATGGGACTCGGTCGCCTGTTCGCCGTCGCCGAAGCCTACCCCGAACTTAAGGCCAATGAACACTTCATGCAGCTTCAGCAGCGCATCACGACGCTCGAAAACGGCATCGCCGACCGGCGGGAGCTATACAACGATGCGGTCAACATCAACAACGTTCGTGTCGAACAATTCCCCGACGCGATCATCGCCCGCCTGTTCAATTTCGAACTGAAACAGCTGCTCGAGTTTTCCTCCGCGGAAAAAGCCGACGTAGATATGAAACAGCTCTTCGGCTGACAAACAAGTACTCCCGGCATGGAACCAACGCTTCGGCAAAGCTACGCACAATTCATCACGTCCGGAGGCCAACTTGTCCTGCTGTTCATCGGATTAAAAGCGGAGTCGCGCGCCGGCTGGATATTCTGTCTCGGACTAATCGCCTTCATTAGCCTGATCGCCTGGATGTCGACGCTGCGCCGGCGTCGCGCGATCACCGACACGCCGACATCGCGCATAGCCTCGGCTGCCCAAGGCTACGTTGAGTTGCTTGGAACCGGACGGCCACTCGACCATCCGCCTCTTCTTTCGCCCCTGACGCGCCTCCCCTGTCTGTGGTATCGCTATCAGGTCGAAGAAAAGAAGGGCGACAAGTGGCAAACAATCAGCCGGGACGAAAGCAACGTATCGTTCATCATTGACGATGGCAGCGGCCGTTGCGTGGTCGACGTTGAGGGCGCCGAAATCCTCACACGACACAAGGAAACCTGGACTGAAGGGCACTACCGCAATACCGAGTGGAAACTCCTGATCAACGATGAAGTGTACGCACTCGGGGACTTCCACACGCTCGGCGGCGGATCCGTTGACCTGGACGCACGGGAGGACCTTAACGCACTGCTCGCCGAATGGAAGAAAGACAAGGACACCCTGCTCGAGCGCTTCGACCTCAACGGTGACGGGGAAATCGACATGCAGGAATGGGGACTTGCCCGGCAGGCGGCACGGCGCGAGGTCTCCCGAATGCACCGTGAGGCCCGCAACGACTCTGACGTCAACACCTTATGTTGCCCCCGCAACGGGCGCCACTACCTCCTGTCCAACCTCGATCCAAACAAGCTCGCCCGCCGCTACCTGCTCTGGTCCGCTTTTCACGTGGTTGTATTCCTTGGTGCTCTAGGCGCCATTCCCTGGGTCACGACTCGATTTTATTGAACAATGCCCGCCAGGTTATTTTTCCAGTTCTTCCCAGCGTTCGAGCAAAACGAGCAGTTCGTCGTCAATCTCCGCCAGCCGCGCTGAGAGAGCATTCGCTTCCTGAGGGTCGGACTGATACAGCGCCGGATCTTCGAGTCGCACCGAGATCGTCTTCTGCTCATCCTCCAGCGCGCTGATCCGCCCCGGCAATTCGGCCAGTTCGCGTGTTTCCTTGTAGCTCAGCTTGCGATTACCATCGGCCCGTACCTTCGCCACTGGATCGACACGCTCCGGTTCGGCACGCTTGACCGGCGCTGACTTTTCCTCGGCCTTGCGCTTCGCCTGATAATCCGCCCAGTCCTGATAGCCCCCGGCGTACTCGCGCCAGAAACCTTCACCCTCGGCAGCGATCGTCTGCGTCACCACGTTGTCGAGGAAGGCCCGGTCGTGACTGACCAGAAACAGCGTTCCCGGATAATCCTGCAACAGCTGCTCAAGCAACTCCAGCGTGTCGATATCCAGGTCATTTGTCGGTTCATCGAGCACCAGCACGTTGGCCGGCCGGGCGAACAGCCGGGCCAGCAGCAAGCGGTTGCGCTCGCCGCCGGAAAGCGACTTCACCGGCGAGCGAGCTCGCTCAGGCGCAAACAGGAAGTCGCCCAGATAACCAATCACATGTTTTCGCTCGTTGCCGATCTGCACGAAATCCGAGCCCGGCGAAATCACGTCGACCAGCGCCGCCTCCTCGTCCAGCTGCGTGCGGAACTGGTCGAAGTACGCCACCTGCAGCTTCGTGCCAAGACGCACAGCTCCGGCGTCCGGCTTCAATTCGCCGAGGATCAGGCGCAGCAGCGTCGTCTTGCCGGCGCCGTTCGGGCCAATCAGGCCAATCTTGTCGCCGCGCTGCAGACGGCAAGAAAAATCGCGCACCACGCGCTTCTCGCCAAAGCTCTTGCTTACATTGACCAACTCGGCCACCAACTTACCACTCTTGTCGCCGGCATCGAGTGCCAGATCCACCTTGCCCTGCCGCTCGCGTCGGGCGTTCCGCTCACGACGAAGTTGCTCCAACCGCAGCACTCGCCCCTCATTGCGCGTGCGCCGCGCCTCGACGCCCTTGCGAATCCACACCTCCTCCTGCGCCAGGAACTTGTCGAACTTGGCGTTCTGCACTGCCTCGTCGTGCAGCATCTGCTCCTTGCGCGTCTGGTAATCGGCAAAACGACCCGGGAAGGATTGCAGATGACCGCGATCGAGTTCGACGATGCGCGTCGCGACCCGGTCGAGAAAACGGCGGTCATGTGTAATGAACACCAGCGATACGCCTGACGACAACAGCAATTCTTCCAGCCATTCGATCGCGCCGATGTCGAGGTGGTTGGTCGGTTCGTCGAGCAACAGCAACTCCGGCGTGACAGCCAATGCCTGGGCGAGGGCCAACCGCTTCTTCTGCCCCCCCGAGAGCGTGCTGACCGTCGCATCCGGATCCAGCGAAAACCGCTGAATCACTCGCTCCGCCTGTGCTTCGAACGACCATGCATTGCGTGCCTCCAGTTCCCCCTGCAAGTGATGCATCCGTTCGAGCAACACGGAATGATCGGCCGAGGACTCGGCCATCTCGTGCGACACCGCGTGATATTCCGCCAACAGCGACGACACGTCTCCCATCCCGGCCACCACAGCCTCGAAAACGCTCAGCGCCGGGTCAAACGGCGGTTCCTGTGGCACATAGCCCATACGAATGCCTGGCTGACGCCAAACCGAACCGTCATCCAATGCCCCTTGCCCGGCCAGAGCCCGCAACAACGAAGATTTGCCGCAGCCGTTACGCCCAATCAGTGCCACCCGCTCGCCCGGATCGATCTGCAACTCGGCGCGATCGAGCAGGGGAACATGGCCATAGGCTAGCGAGGCATCGGAGAGGATCAGGTGCGGCATGGGAAATCAGCTCGACGTGAAAAGAGCCGAATCATACGGCAGGATCGGGGAAAAGCGCTGGCGCTGATGCTAGAATACGCGCCCTGACCTCCTCGTAGCATAATGGATAGTGCACGCGCCTCCTAAGCGTGAGATACAGGTTCGATTCCTGTCGAGGAGGCCAGAAGGCCGAAGGAATGGTGCGCAATGCACCAAATCACCGTATAGTTGCCTTATGGATTTGATCAAGGCAAGGAATCAATGGCCGGTCTGTTAGACATCCGAGATGCTGTCCAGCAGATATCGGAGGCGATCGCAAGTGTTCTAGATATCGATGTCATCATTTCGGACGC
>QKII01000424.1 GCA_003249625.1 Propionivibrio sp.
CAAGGGTTTCCAGTTCGGCCAGTTGCGCTTCGTCATTGGCGTCGTAGACCGAGCCGGGGCGCAGGCCGTCGCCGAGCGAGAAGCCGACGTCGTAGGCGGCCATGATCTCGCACATCTCTTCGAAATGCGTGTAAAGGAAGCTTTCCTTGTGGTGAGCGAGGCACCACTTGGCCATGATCGAGCCGCCGCGGCTGACGATGCCGGTCATCCGGTTGGCGGTCATCGGCACGTAGCGAAGCAGTACGCCGGCGTGGATGGTGAAGTAGTCGACGCCCTGCTCGGCCTGTTCGATCAGCGTGTCGCGGAAGATTTCCCAGGTCAGCTCTTCCGCCTTGCCGTTTACCTTCTCCAGCGCCTGATAGATCGGCACGGTGCCGATCGGCACCGGCGAGTTGCGCACGATCCATTCGCGCGTTTCGTGGATGTTCTTGCCGGTGGAGAGATCCATCACCGTGTCGCCGCCCCAGCGGATCGACCAGGTCATCTTCTCGACTTCTTCCTGAATGCTGGAGCCGAGCGCCGAGTTGCCGATGTTGGCGTTGATCTTGGTCAGGAAGTTGCGGCCGATGATCATCGGCTCGGCTTCCGGGTGGTTGATGTTGGCCGGGATTACGGCGCGACCGCGGGCGACTTCGGAGCGGACGAATTCCGGGGTGATTTCCTCGGGGATGCTGGCGCCGAAGTTCTGGCCGGGGTGCTGGCGCGTCATCAGCGCAGCCAGTTTTGCTCCTTGCGGGCCACTGGCCTTCAGAGACTCGATGTAGGCGCGGCGGTTGTTGTTCTCGCGGATGGCGATGAATTCCATCTCCGGGGTGATGATGCCTTGACGCGCATAGTGGATCTGAGTGACGTTCTTGCCCGCCTTGGCGCGCAGCGGCTTGCGGTGCAGGCCGGGGAAGCGCAGCTCATCGAGTTCCTTGTCCGCGGCACGGATGCGGCCGAACTCGGACGAGAGATCCTTCAGTTCTTCGGTATCGCCGCGCTCAGCGATCCAGCCGGCGCGCAGGGACGGCAGGCCCTGGCGGATGTCGATCTTGGCGCTTGGGTCGCCGTAGGGGCCGGAGCAGTCATAGACGAAGATCGGCGGGTTCTTCTCGCCGCCGAAGGCCGTCGGCGTGTCGTCCTGCGAAATCTCGCGCATCGGCACCCGGATGTCCGGGCGGCTGCCCTCGACGTAGATCTTGCGCGAATTCGGCAGCGGCTGGATGGCGGCCTCGTCGACGTGGGCGTCGGACGCGAGGAATTTTTCGGTGGCGTTCATGGCATTTCCTTGCAAGATGGCGCGGTTCAGGCGCCGTAAATCCGTTACACGCAAGGGAATGGCGAGGCAGGAACAATAGAAGTGTGAAGCGATGCGGCGATGTTGCGATGCGCGGACCTTCTGTTTCCCTACGACGGCATTACCCGTACAGGTTCAAAGGGACTGTCTCAGCTACGCCGGAAGTTTGACAAAGTCGCGACAAAATCCGGCGAGGCACCCCTAAAAGCGACGGCCTAAGTTACTGGAAACACGTGACTCAGGCAAGGCTTCCCGCCTTGGACCGGACTGCCTGGAATGAAGTTTCCGCAAAGTCGACTAAAGTTCTTGCTGGGGTTTCCGTGAATAAACCGATGACGGCAAAAAACGATAATTCCCTTCCGCTCGGCCCATTGGCAGGTCTTGCGGCCTTGTTCGCGCTGGCCTCTCCCGTGGTGGGGTTCGCCGCCGCCTGGCAGACCGTGGCAACGGAGCCGGGCCGGCGCGTCGAAGTCGACCGCGAACGGATCGTTACGGGGCAGGATGGTTCTACCACCGCGACCGGGCGGATACTGCTGGACAACCCGATCGTCGACCCGCGCACGTCGACGTCGTACCGCATCATCGAATTTGAATCGCGCTACGACTGTGTCGGGCGCTCGCATTCCACGTTGAAGCGGACCTATTACAAGAGTGAGGGCGAAGTGCTGCGCCAGGAGGAGGTCCGTTCGCCGTTCGAGATGCCGGTGCGCAGCGGGACGCCGGACGACCGTATCCTGCGCCTCGTGTGTCGCCCCGTGGGTGGTGCATCACCAACCCAATCGGTCGACAAGACGTTGGGGAAGGTTAACGAGCTGTCCGGCGATCTGCGCAAGGTCAACGAGGCGTTGGTTGCCGAGGCGGTAAAAAAGGAATTGCGGGGATTGACGTCGCCAAAAGCAAGGTCGGCAGTCGCTGCGGGACGTGCGCCGAGATCGTCCGCGTCGCCGAAGAAGCCTGCATCTTCAGCGGGCGGGCATGTCGCCTGGACCTACGAAGGCAATCGCGGGCCCGAACTCTGGAGCAAACTCGATGCCGCCAACGCCACCTGTGCCACCGGCCGCCGCCAGTCGCCGATTGACCTGCGCGACGGGATTCCGGTAGACCTTGAGCCTATCCAGTTTTTCTATACGCCGAGTGCGTTCCGCGTTACCGACGCCGTCCGCCAGCTACAGCTGACCGTCTACGGAGGCGGCATGATGTTGCTCGGAAAACAGTATCACCTCAGCCGCGTCGAATTTCATGTGCCTTCGGAATACACCGTAGCAGGGAAGGCGTATGCGATGGAGGCACAACTCATTCACACCGGCGCTGATGGCAAGACCGCGATCGTTTCCGTATTCCTCGAACCCGGTACGGAAAATCCGCTAATCCAGGCTGCCCTCAACCACCTGCCGCTGGAAAAAGGCGGCGAGGTCGCGCCGCCAGGGCAGACGGTCGATCTCAATCAGCTTCTGCCTGAAAACAAGGGCTATTTCACCTTCATGGGCTCGCTGACCCGGCCACCCTGTACTGAGGATGTCCTCTGGCTGGTGCTCAAGCAGCCACAGCAGGTCTCCGCGCAGCAACTGGCCATCTTCCAGCGCCTGTACCGGCCGAATGCACGCCCGGTGCAACCAGCAGGCGGGCGGATCATCAAGGAGTCGCGCTGACTCGTGCAGGGCACGAAGGCGACAATTCCACGTTTCGTTGCAACTTTCTCAATTCCGCCGAAAACACCGTGAAAATCCGGCAAAACGCCGGCAAGTTGCCATGAATATCGCTGAAGTTGCGAAAAATTCTCTGTGTTTTCAATAGCATCCTGACGGCACGTTAGCGTCAGGATGTTTCATTCCTGCTACACTCGCGCCGCTCCGGAGGGGTCTGGCTGGAAAAAACACGCAAATATGACTTCCCTTCCGGAACAAGGGACGGCGCATGCCGACAGCGCGCCGCGATGCAATTCCGTGACATAGAAAAGGGAGTACCTCCATGTCGTTCATGCAACGCATCGTTGATTTTTTCTCCAAGAAATCGACCGTAACCCAGGGTGGTGGCGAGAAGGCCATCAGCAAACAGAAGGCCGGCGGCAAGATGACCGCCCGCGAACGCATCGCCGCACTGCTCGATGAAGGCTCGTTCCACGAGTACGACCTGTTCGTCGAACACAAGTGCCAGGATTTCGGGATGGCCGGCAAGGAACTCGCCGCCGACGGCGTCGTGACCGGTTCGGGCACGATCAACGGCCGTCCGGTGTGCATCTACGCGCAGGACTTCACCGTTGCCGGCGGCTCGCTGGGCCTGATGCACGCGCGCAAGATCACCAAGGTGATGGACCATGCGATCAAGATGGGCGTGCCGATCATC
>QKII01000177.1 GCA_003249625.1 Propionivibrio sp.
GCGCCGCGCATCACCTACGGCGACGTGAAGATCACCAAGTCCCCACCGGCCGCGCGTGTTTACGGTGCCGCGGGTGAAAAAGCAGACCAGGAAAGGAAATAATCCAATGTCTGAGCAAAAAGTCATTGAAATCGAGGTGTTGCGCTACCTGCCGGAATCGGATCAGGCGCCGCGCTCGGAGGTCTACAAGGTGCCCTTTACCGACGATATGTCGGTATTGCAGGGAGCTCAGTACATCAAGGATCACTTCGACGGTTCGCTGACCTTCCGCTGGTCCTGCCGGATGGCGATCTGCGGTAGCTGCGGCATGATGATCAACGGCATCCCGAAGCTGTCGTGCGAAACCTTCATCCGCGATTACTATCCGAACCGCATCACCATCGAGGCACTGGCCCACTTCCCGATCGAGAAGGACTTGGTCGTCGATCTCTCCGGTTTCATCGAGAAGCTCGAAGCGATCCAGCCGTACATCATCCCGAAGGAGCCGCGCACGATCGAGCAGGGCGAGTACATCCAGACGCCCGCACAGTTCGCCGAGTACATCCAGTTCACTTCCTGCATCAACTGTACGTTGTGCTATGCGGCCTGCCCGCAGGTCGGCCTCAATCCCGAGTTCATCGGTCCGGCAGCGATCGCCTTGGCGCACCGTTACAACATGGACTCGCGCGACGGCGGCCAGGCGCAGCGGATGGAGTTGCTGGCGTCCGAAGACGGTGTCTACAACTGCAGCGCGGTCGGGTATTGCTCTGAAGTGTGTCCGAAGCATGTCGATCCGGGCAACGCGGTCAACGTCAATAAAATCAACGCAGCGAAGGATTACTTCCTGCGCTTCCTGTCACCGAAAGGGGGTGCCAAGTGAGCAAACGTCGTCCGTACGTCCGTCCGATGGACGGCTGGTGGAAGAAGAACCCGTTCTACGTTGAGTACATGGTTCACGAAGGCACGGCGCTGTTTGTTGCCGCCTACGCCATCACCCTGCTCGTCGGACTCGTCCGGTTGGGTCAGGGCCCCGAGGCATGGGCAGGCTGGCTCGATGCGATGAAGAGCCCGCTGTCGATCGTTTTCCATCTGGCGCTGCTGGTGGCGATTGCCTACCACGCGCTGACATGGTTCAAGCTGTTCCCGCTGACCATGCCGCCGATCGTGGTGAATGGCAAGAGGGTTGAGCCGAACGTCGTTGTGAGCGCCGGCTGGACCGCCGCGATCGTCGCCGCTCTCGCGCTGCTTGGCATTGTTTGGAGGATTGCCGCATGAAAACTCGTAAGCGTTCAAATGCCCCGATTTTCTGGGGCCTGTTCGGCGGTGGCGGCATGCTGGCCGCTCTCTTCGGGCCGATGCTGGTGTTCATCACCGGCGTGGCCGTACCGCTCGGCCTGATTCTACCGGCTGGCGCCATGGACTACCCGAAGATGCACGCGTTCGCGCAGAACTTCATCGGCAAGGGCTTCATCTTCGTGGTGATCTCCCTGTTCATGTGGCACGCCGCGCACCGGATCTTCCACTCGCTGCATGAAATCGGCATTCACCCCGGCTTCGGCTGCAAGCTGCTGACGTACGGTGTGGCGCTGGTTGCCACGGTGGTGTCCGCAGTTGTGCTGCTCGGTATCGGCTTTTAACAGTTTGGTTTGTAGTGTGGGTTAGGGGGATGTAAGGCGGCAGAAAAACGGTGGGGGTCATTAAAAAAGACAACGATGACCTTCACCGCGTCCGCCTGAAAGTTCGCCTCCACAGTAAGAAAAAAAACGGGGCGTCGGAAAGTAATCCGACGCCCCGTTTCCTTTTCGCCAAAACAGATCTATAGCGTTTCGCTGCGATCGCCATGGCTAAAACCGATCAGCGGATCATTGATCCCCTTGCCAAGCGCCATGACCTTGAACAAATCGCCCATCTCTGCAGGCGAGATCAGTTTTTGTACAGCTTGCGACTGCGGAAGGTAGCGCGCCGTATCGTCAGCCGGAATCCGTGAGAGTACGTCCGGCAGTCCGCAGTTGAGCAGGAAGGCGCACTGCGTCGTGTACCCGAGCAGATCTAACCCTGCGGCATGGCCAGCTTCAACGATCGCGGTGAAATCGATGTGGGCGGTAATGTCCTGCAGACCCGGAAGAAAGAAAGGATCGGAGTGTGCGTGGTGCCGGTAATGGCACATCAGAGTGCCCGCGTCACGCTGTGGGTGGTAGTACTCGTGGCGGGGAAACCCGTAGTCGAGTAACAACAGGGCACCGCGGCCGAGAATTGGCGCCCACGAGGCTGTCCAATCCATCGCGGCGAGGTTGATTTCGCTGACGTAGCCGGACAGCGGTTCGAATTCGTCGCGTATCAGCAGCGACTGCTCCAGCAGTCGGCCGGTGGCGGGTTTGTCTTCCCAGGTGAACGCACCGTTACGCCAACTCACGCCTCGTTCCAGAATGCGCGGCTGTTCGGCACCGGCTTCCCATGCTACAAGGTGCACCGGTAAGGCATCGAGGAGTTCGTTAGCCAGAACCAGACCGTCGAAGTGTTCCGGCAGCTTGTTCAACCAGGCTACGCGGTTCAGCAGGTGCGGAACGTGCTGTTCGATCGTGGCTTGCTGGCGGGCACGCAACTCGCCGGACAGGTCGAGGATGCAATAACTTTCGGGAAGACAGTCGCGCAGTTCGAGTTCAGCAAGCAGGTCGGCGGCCAGGCGTCCGGAACCAGCACCGACTTCGATCACATGTGGTGCTGAAAGATGAAGAATTTGTGCGGCTTGTGCGGCGAGCGTTTGCGCGAACAAGGGGGTCAATTCGGGGGCGGTGACGAAGTCGCCGGCGGCGCCAAATTTGTGCGAACCACCTGAGTAGTAGCCGAGGCCGGGAGTGTAGAGCGCCAGTGTCATGTAACGGTCGAAGCCGATCCAGCCGCCACTGGCTACGATCTCATCGCGAATATGCGCAGTTAGCGCATCGCTGGCTTCTCGAGCGTCTTGAGCGGGAGAGGGTAGGTTCATTGGCAAGACGTGAAATCTGAAACAAGAATCGGGACGATCTCGCCGTAGGCGAATTGAAGCTTTGACCATTCGTCAGCAGGCAGTTTCTGCCAATGACCGATCAGTGAGCGCATCACCCCTGCGTGAGAGACGATCGCCACCCGTTGCAGCGATGGATCGAGCGAGTCGGCGAAATCTTGCGCACGAGCGAATAACGCTGCCACCGATTCGCCGCCGGGCGGCACGAAGCCGAGAACGTCATTGGCCCACGCATCGAGTTGTCCGCGTTCGATCTCGTCCCAGCGTTGGCCTTCCCAGGCGCCGAAATGGATTTCGCTGAGCCGTGGGTCGATCTGGACGTTCTCGGAAAAAGCCTCGGCGAGCCGGCGGGCGCGGCGAAGCGGACTGCTGAATACAGTGGTGTCCGCAGGGAGGTTCTGTCGTAGCGCGCAGACTGTTGCGTCAACATCAACGCAGTCGACGTCGAGTTGACCGTAGCAGATACCGGGCTCGATCAACGGTTGCGGGTGGCGGATCAGGAAAACTTGCACAACAGGCCGGCGTAGAAGGCAACTTCCGAGAGTTGCTGCACGGCGCCAAGACAGTCGCCGGTATAGCCGCCAATGCGGCGCTTATAGAGCCGGATCAGCCACAGCGTAGCAGCGGCAGCGAGAACGAGTGCCGGAATGAACTGGGCGGGCGGGAGCAGCAGGACGGGGAGCAGGGCGGTTACTCCTGCAAAGATCTTGTCCGAGCTGCTCAAGCGATTGTCGAATGGCTTGGCTTTGCCGTCGGCGCGGGCGTAATCCAGCGAGCGCATGACAAAGGCCATGCATAGCCGGGAAACAGCCTGACCGGCGATCAGTGCCACAGGAACGAGCAGCATGTCGATCTCGATCAGCGCAAAGAAGCGTACGAGCAGGATCATTCCCAGAGCAACGGCACCGTAGCTGCCGACACGCGAATCGCGCATGATCTCAAGCACACGTTCGCGGTTCCAGCCGCCGCCAAGGCCGTCGACCGTATCGCTCCAACCGTCTTCATGCAGAGCGCCTGTGACCAGTATGGTCGTTGCCATTGCCGCGAGTACCGCCAGGGTCTTCGGCCAGAAGAACGAAGTGATCGCAAAAACCAGCCCGGCCAGCGTACCGACGAGCAGCCCGATAGCCGGGAAGTAGCGGATGGCCCGTTCAAGCGCCAGGCTGTCTTGCCCAAGTGTGCCGGGAAGTGGCAGGCGGGTGAAGAAGCGGATCGCACCGAGGAAAGTTTCCAGTTCCGAGCGTGGTGACATGATCGACTCTCAGTTATCGCGGTTGCTTACGCCCGCGGATTCAAAACTGGCCATCTCATTCAGGAACGCGAGGCCAGAGCAGACGAGCGGATAGGCGATCGCGGCGCCGGTGCCTTCGCCGAGGCGCAGGCCCAGATCCAGCAGCGGCTCGCCGCCGAGGTCGCGCATCTGGGCGAGGTGGCCGGGTTCGGCGGAACGATGACAGAAGATGCAGTAGTCCCGCACGGCCGGGGCGATGCGGGCGGCGGCCAGCAGGGCCGAGGTGGCAATGAAGCCGTCGATCAGCAGGGTCATGCCGCGTTCCGCACCGCCGAGGAAGGCCCCTGTCATCATGGCGATTTCGAAACCGCCGAACTCGGCGAGCACGGTGACGGCATCCGCATCCACGGGGAGTTTTGCTCGGGCAATGGCTTGTCCGAGCAGTTCTCGCTTGCGGGCGAGTCCGGCGTCATCGAGGCCGGTGCCACGCCCGATACAATCGACCAGAGGGGTTTGGGTGTACGCGTGGGTCAGCAAGGCGGCGGAAGCCGTGTTGCCGATGCCCATTTCGCCGACTACAAGGACGTTGCAGCCGTCATCTGCCCGATTGCGCGCTACTTGTGCGCCACGTTCAATGGCGGTGAGGCATTGCGCGCGCGTCATCGCTGGTTCGTCGAGGTAACTGCGTGTGCCACCTGCGGCAACCTTGGCGTCGATCAACCCTTCGCGCGGGCCGAAATCATGCGCCACGCCGGCGTCGACGACAGTGACTGCGAAACCGTGCTGGCGTGCAAAAGCGTTGATACCTGCTCCACCCGCCAGACAGTTCTCGACCATCTGCCAGGTGACCTCCTGCGGGTACGCCGAGAGACCCGCCTTGGCTGCGCCATGGTCGGCAGCAAAAACGACGAGGTTCGGTTGCGTAAAACGCGGAGACAGCGATTGCTGGATGCGCCCGACGCGCAAGGCGATTTTCTCCAGGACGCCGAGTGATCCCAAGGGTTTGGTCTTGTTGTCGATCTTGTGCTGCAGTGAGGAATCGAGTGTCGCGGCGGGTGAGGATATCGAAAATTTCATTGGTGAATTTGAACGTGTCCGGGCAGCTCGCGGAAAGCCGCGATTATACGCCGCACCGCCCGTGCTAAGCTTTGCGCCATGAAAGAACTGATCCTCGGAGGCGCCCGTTCGGGCAAGAGCATGCTGGCTGAAAAACGGGCAGCGGAGAGTGGCATGCGGGTGGTGTATGTGGCAACCGCGCAGGCGCATGACGGCGAGATGCAGCGTCGGATCTCGCACCATCAGGCGCGCCGTCCGGCAAGCTGGGGATTGGTCGAGACGCCGCTCGAACTGGCCGAAAATCTGCGCCGGCACGCCGCGCCGGATACCTGCCAGTTGGTCGACTGCCTGACCTTGTGGCTCTCGAACATGCTATTCGCGGGCAAGGCGGCTGCGCAGGCCGAGGCGGGCGAGGAGGTCGACTGTGCGCTGTTTCGCGACGAGGTCCAGGCGCTCATCGACGTTCTGCCGGGGTTGCCGGGGCGGGTCATCATGGTTTCCAACGAGGTCGGCTGGGGGATCGTCCCGATGGCTGCGGTGTCGCGGCTGTTTGCCGACGAGCAGGGGCGCCTGAATCAGCGCGTTGCAGCAGTATGCGATCGGGTGACTTTGGTCGCCGCTGGTCAGCCTTTGGTGCTTAAATCGACAAACGGATAATTTGCGAGGGAATCGTCATGTATCAGCGCATCATGGCCGCAATCGACAGCAATTTCGCGTCCAGTCCAGTCCTCGAGGCGGCGATCCAGACGGCAGGGAAGTTCGGCGCGCGACTGGCGCTATGCCATGCGCTGGATGACTCGATCCTTTCCCAGAAAACCGCGCAGGTGGTGTTTCCTGACGGTGTTCGTCCGATCGAGGAATCGCTCCATTCGGACGCAGAGGCATTCCTGAACGAAGCAGCAGCGTTGGCGCGTCAGCGGGGTGTGGAGACGGAAATTAGCCTGATCGAATCGGAAAGCGAAAATGTCCCGGAAATGCTGGTTCGTGCAGTGACCGAGTGGCAGGCTGACCTACTGGTCGTCGGCGCTCGTCAGAGCCAAGGGGTCGGACGGCTGCTCGGCGGCAGCGTGGCCGAGCAACTGGCCCGAAAAGCGACCGTTTCGCTGCTGCTTGTCAGGTCGAAGTAAGCGATCACTCTGCTCTTTTGTCCGGTTCTATCGGCTGGAGGAAAAGAAAAAGCTGATGCCAACGACGATGAGGATGGCCGGCCACCATACGCGCAGCAGGTGGCTGAGGTCGATGCGCAGGTAGCCTAGGTTGTGCGCGAGGGCGATGCCGCCCGCGATGATCAGCAGAGCGCCGTTGAACCGACTTTTCAAGATTCATTCTCCTTCGAATTGTTTCTGAGCATGGGCAGCCATTCGGCCAGTTTTACCATGTCCATGTGCTGTTCGACAGCATCAGCCAGACGGTCGAGATCGCGTTCACGCCGCTCGTTCGGGTCGAAACTCGCCGAAGGCTTGTGGCCGGCCCACTCGAGCAGCGCATTGAGTGCATCAGGCTGGTCGAAGAGGCCGTGACAGTAAGTCGCCAAGAGTTGGCCGTCCTCCGAGATCGCTCCTTCCGGTATCCCGCCGAGTTGGGTGGACGGGTGATTCATCGCCGGGCCGTGCGTTACGCCCATATGGATTCGGTAGCCGGTGATCGCCGGGGTGCCGGGCAACGTCAGTGCGCCGGTAACGTTCTCCAGATTTTTTTCCGCGGCCAGCGTCGTTTCGTAATCGAAAAGCCCCAAGCCGGGAGCGCTGCCCGACGCGCCTTCAAGGCCGAGCGGGTCGTTGAGTTTCATGCCGAGCATCTGCAATCCACCGCAGATGCCGATGACCTTGCCGCCGTAGCGCAGATGCCGGCGGATCGCCTCTTCCCAGCCCATCGCGCGCAGCCAGTTCAGATCGGCTTGCACTGCCTTCGAGCCGGGCAGGATGATCAGGTCGCTCGGTGGCACCGGTTCATGAGGGCCGACGAAGCGAAAATCGACGTCCGGATGGAAGCGCATCGGGTCGAGGTCATTGTGATTGGAGATGCGCGGGTAGGCCGGGGCGATCACGCGCAATTTAGCGTTCGTCTTCGCCTCCTGCCCCTTGGGCAGCGCATCCTCGGCATCGAGGTAAAGACCGTGCAGGTACGGCAGTACGCCGAGTACCGGCTTGCCAGTCCGCTCTTCCAGCCAGGTCAGGCCCGATTCGAGCAGTGACATGTCGCCGCGGAAGCGGTTGATGACGAAGCCCTTGACCCGTGCCTGCTCACTTGGCGTGAGCAGTTCGAGCGTGCCGACGAGGTGGGCGAAGACGCCGCCGCGGTCAATGTCGGCGACGATGATCACCGGGCAGTCAACGACCTCGGCGAAGCCCATGTTGGCGATGTCGCGGGCGCGCAGGTTTATTTCCGCCGGGCTGCCGGCGCCTTCGACAATGATGCAGTCGTAGGTCGCGCACAGCCGCTCCCACGATTCAAGGACGGCCTTCATCGCGCGCGGCTTGTACTCGTGGTAGTCGCGGGCGTTCAGGTCGGCGTGCGCCTTGCCGTGGATGATCACCTGTGCCCGCTTGTCGCTCGACGGCTTCAGCAGGATCGGGTTGAAATCGATGTGCGCCGGTACGCCGGCGGCCA
This sequence comes from Propionivibrio sp., assembly GCA_003249625.1. Next base: position 7,881 of record QKII01000177.1, read on the forward strand.
GCGCCTGAAGTGCCTGGGCGCGACCGATCTCGCCGCCGTCGACCGTGACGGCCGAGTTGAGTGCCATGTTCTGTGGTTTGAACGGCGCTACGCGCGCGCCGCGCCGGGCCAGAACACGGCAGATCGCCGCGCCGAGGACCGACTTGCCGGCGTCGGAAGTGCAGCCTTGCACCATCAGGCAGGGAGTCTTGGTTTGCTGGTTTGACATGATTTCCTTACAAGTGATCGTCTTTCCGGCGAATACCGGAATATACCCACCGGATTTCCGCAGCTAACGGTCACCGGGGTGATCGGCGTAGAATCCCGCCTTCGTTTCCGCGATTTTCTCATGCCTTTCGTTTTTTCTCCCGCCGGTTTTCCGACAGATCTACCCCCTTCGCTGTGGTTGCCGCTGGCCGCGCTCGCCGGCGTCGTTCTCGACCGGCTGCTCGGCGAAACGCCTCGCTGGCATCCGCTGGTCGGCTTCGGGCGGCTGGCCAATCTCATCGAGGGCTTCCTGAATGCTCGCGGAGGCCATCGGGCCAAAGGCGTTGTTGCCTGGATGCTGGCCGTACTGCCGCTGACGGCGCTGGCGTGGTGGGCGCGGGGTGCCGGGTTATTCGGCTGGCTGCTCGATGTCATCCTGCTCTATTTTGCGCTCGGGGGTCGCAGTCTGGCTGAGCACGCCGAACGTGTCGCCAGCGATTTGCGCGCCGGTGATTTGCCCGCGGCGCGCGAACATGTCGGCTGGATCGTCTCGCGCAATACCGCGGAGCTCGATGAGTCCGGCGTGGCCAAGGCCTGCGTCGAATCGGCGCTGGAGAACGGCAACGATGCGGTGTTCGGCGCCCTGTTCTGGTTTGCACTGTTCGGTGGTGCCGGCGTGGTGCTGTTCCGCCTGTCCAATACGCTCGACGCGATGTGGGGCTACAAGACCGAGCGTTTTCTGCGTTTCGGCTGGGCCGCGGCGCGTATCGACGATCTGCTCAACTACGTTCCGGCGCGCCTGACGGCGCTGTCGTACGCACTGTTCGGAGAAACGAAAAGGGCACTGGCCTGCTGGCGTCGGCAGGCACCGGTTTGGGAAAGCCCGAATGCGGGGCCGGTGATGTCCGCTGGTGCGGGCAGCCTGGGTCTTGCCCTTGGCGGCCCGGCGATCTACCACGGCCACGTCGAGGAACGGCCGGTTCTCGGTGAGGGACGGCCGGCGCGCGGCGAGGATATCCCTCGTGCCTTGTCCCTGGTCCGGCGCAGCATCGGCCTGTGGCTGGCCGTTCTTCTGGTGATTGGAGTTTGCAGTGCTTGAACACGGCGGGCGTTTGCGACAGGCGTCGCACGACTACGGCATTCCCCTTGAAAACTGGGTCGATCTGTCGACCGGCATCAATCCCGATACCTACCCGGTGCCACCGATCGATCCCCTGGCCTGGCAGCGCTTGCCCGAGGACAACGACGGCCTGGAGGCGGCGGCTGCCGCCTATTACGGCAACCCGCGGTTGCTGGCATTGCCCGGTTCGCAGGCAGCAATCCAGTCACTACCCAAGTTGTTCAAGCCGATGGTCCTCGCTTGCGTCTCGCCGCTATACGAGGAACATCCTCACGCGTGGGAAAATGCCGGACACCGTTTGCGCCGCCTGCCGTCGCTGACTCGCACGTTGTCCGTCGCTACGCCGGTTGTGCTGCTCTGCAACCCCAACAATCCGACGGCAGAGCGCCATCCGAGGCAGGCATTGCTTGATGGCGCGGAGCAATTGCGAAAGCGCGGCGGCTGGTTGATCGTTGATGAAGCCTTTGCCGATGCCGAGCCGGAAGACACCGTCGCAGCACTGGCCGGGAGCGAGGAGGCGCCGAACCTGATCGTCCTGCGCTCGCTCGGCAAGTTCTTTGGCTTGGCCGGGGCACGGGTCGGTTTCGTTTTCGGTGCCGCGGAAAAGCTCGATCCTCTGCGCGAGATGCTCGGCCCGTGGGCTGTAGCGCATCCTGCACGCGTCGTCGCGCGTGCCGCCCTCGAAGACAGGGCGTGGCAGTCTCTCGCACGTGAAAGGCTCGCCTCAACGTCGCAGCGGCTCGCAGACATGCTGGCGCCACTCGGTACGGTGCGCCGTACATCGCTATTCTGCACTGTCGGAGGAGGCGATACGCCACTGGCAACCGCAGCGTTGGCCGAGCATTTTGCCCGGCGTGGCATCCTGGTCCGTCGCTTCGATACGCATGGCCTCTTGCGCTTCGGGCTACCCGGCCGGGAGGAGGAATGGCAACGCCTGGCGGCAGCCGTGGGCGATTGGTCGCCGTCGTGAGACGGTTCGCATTCGCCTTGGTCGTCTCGTTGTGGGTAGCGCCGGCATCTGCTGATGTCAGCGTCACCGACGATACAGGCACCACAGTGACGCTGAAGCAGCCGGCACGGCGCATCGTCACCCTGGCCCCCCATCTCGCAGAGACACTGTTTGCCGCAGGCGCCGGCGAACGCCTTGTCGGAACCGTCGAATACAGCGATTACCCGGAAGCTGCGAAAAAGGTGCCTCGGGTCGGCGGCTACTCGCGCGTCGACCTCGAAGCGGTCGTTGCTCTCAAACCGGACCTGATCGTCGCTTGGTACAGCGGTAATGCACCTGCGAATGTCGAGAAGCTGCGCGGATTTGGCTTCCCGGTTTACGTCTCACAGCCGGATCGTATTGAGGACGTGGCCGGGGAAATCGAACGCATCGGCCGGTTGGCCGGTACGTCGGCGATTGCCGATTCGGCCGCAGAAGGTTTTCGAACCCGCCTCGACGGTTTGCGTCGTCAGCACGAAAAGAAGGCCAAGGTCCGCACCTTCTACCAGATCTGGAAGCAGCCGTTGTCGACGGTTGGCGGCAGCCAGATCATTTCCAGCGTCATCCGTCTGTGCGGCGGCGAAAACGTCTTCGGCGACCTGCAGGCGCTGGCGCCGGTAGTCTCCGTCGAGGCCGTCGTGGCCGCCGATCCCGAAGCGATCATCGCCAGCGGCATGGGCGAGGCCCGGCCGGAATGGCTAGATGACTGGAAACGCTGGCCGGCCATCACCGCCGTGGCCCGCAAAAACCTTTTTTTCGTGCCGCCGGAACTGATCCAGCGCCATACCCCGCGCCTGCTCGACGGTGCCGAGCAACTCTGCCGGCATCTTGAAACTGCGCGCGGTCGACGCGCGAAGTGATTGAATTCTTTGAAATGCGGGATAGACTCCAGGGCGTAAAACCGCTATGCTTGCGCCCCTTCGTAATTCCTGCGCGCCCGTAGCTCAGCTGGATAGAGTACTGCCCTCCGAAGGCAGGGGTCGGACGTTCGAATCGTCTCGGGCGCGCCAAAAAATTCAGAAAAGGGCTGATTTCATTTGGAATCGGCCCTTTTTGTTTCCGGTATTGGCTGGAGTTGCTAAACGTAACTGCTACACGTGACGGGCGCTTCAGTCATGCCGAGTCATACGAACTTGGTTCGTCGCGGTGCGACGTATTACTTCCGGGCAAGAGTGCCCAAAGACCTTGTGCACCACTACCGGCGGCGCGCGTTCTTGATCTCCCTAAAGACGACAGATCGGTTCTCATCGGAACACGCGCTGGTGGGGCTGAAGGCAGACGGCTGTTTGATGACTTTCTCTCGCTACGCGGGCTGTCATCCAACGTTTCTGAGCTTTCGTTCGCGTTTCCTCATGCGCTTCCGCTTGCGTCTCAGGGCGCGTCGCTCTGGACTCTTGTCGATTATTGGAAGGGCTCAAGCTGAGCGGCGACCTCGCACATTAATGGAGGTCGATACAACGTTCAGGCTGCTTTTCGAATCCAATGGCGAGTTGCCAGTGGAACGGTTGGAGAAGCGTCGACGTCAAATCGTTGCTCATGAGGATTGGATGCCTGTTCAGCGGCGATCGGCTGCAACCGTCAAGAAGGTTTTGGGCTTGTGTCGGCGGTGTTCGAGTTGGCGGTGGCTAGTGACAAGCAGGCCTTCAATCCGGTGAAGGGTCTCCGATTGGCCAAACCCTCCGGTAACCAGAAGAGCCGTGTGCCATTCGATGCCGATGATCTCACGCGCCTCTTTTGTTCTTGCTTTACTGAAGGCGTGTGGCCGTTAGGACGAACAGGAGCTAAGCGCTGAGGATAGGTAACAGCTTTCTAATATTAGCCTGTCTGGCTATTTTCCCAAACCAAAATTAGGCGCCAAATCTAACTCTTATTTGGCTTGTGGGGAACGTGGAGAGCGACGGAGAATCCCAACGTTACATAAAAAAATAGCTTGTCCGTATGTCACTAAGAGCATTACGAAATATTCAGCTTCTTTTCGACAGCGCGATGCCCAACCTCAGCGCTAGAGAAAGACAGTTGATTGTTCTGATTGCTGGTGAGCAGGTCACTGGTAGTGCGATGAATATGAAGCAGCTTGGCTTCTCGCAAGAAGAGTCTTCTACAACCGTTCGGCGACGTGTTGCTCGATTGATCAAAGCGGGTCATCTTATTCGGAAGCTTAAAGAAAACGACGGGCGCTCGTATGTTCTTCTGGTGCCAGAGCCGATGCTAAGCCGATTGGTTGCGCTCGAAACGCCGCTAATTCAAATTCTGGAGACGTTGAAAACGAAAGAATCTGCAAGAGAAGAAGCGTTTGAGTAGCTGTAAATCGATTTGTTTTACGAATGAGGCGAAAGAATCGCCGAAGAAAAAATGGAAAAAGAAGCCCTAATCAAGGAGGTGAATAAGCAACTACCTTATTTTCACCTCCCAAAGTATTCTGACTTGCGCAAATATGGGCAAATGGGAATTACGACCCACGAAGGCGTCTACCAAGCGATCCAAAATACGAGCGCGTTGTATGAAGTTTTTGGGTATGGTAGGGAAAATGCTAAAGCGGGGTATACGCCGGACGAATATATATGGGAGCACTACATCAAATCTGGTGCCCCTAAGTGCGCAGACTGCATACAGAATTTGATCATTACTTACCTTTCAAAAAATTCAGATCGATTTGTGAGTGAATATTCTTCAGCGGTAGTTGGGAATCTAAAAGGTAAGTGTGCTTTGGATAAGATTGATACAAGTGACGTATGTATCAACTGTATTTGCCATCCCGTTCACGCATTCGAGTGATCGTCGCTTGGATTGAGTGCTTTGCGCCGGTGTAAACGACACTCAAGATAAAAATGCATTGTTGAGAATGCCCGCTGTAACAAGGTGCGATCCAGCATCTTGTTGATTAACATTGCAGTGTGGTGCGCTGTATTATTTTTCGACGAGACCCCAATCGCAGTGGTGGAAAATTTTTGATATACGGAGGCAATGCAAATTTCCATTGCCTCCCCGGGATTTTCTCACCAGAGCAGCCGTGTCGATCGGCTTGCTCACTTGTTACTTTCGTTTGGCCGATAGTGCCTTCATGGCATTCGCCGGGTTCGGGAGTGCGGGTCACTCAGATGCTTTACATCTACGTACCTACTGACTGATGGGTCAATCGGAGAACAGACATGCCTCTGCACTGCTTTGATCGTGCCGAACTGCCGACGATGCTTTGGAAAAATGGGGGCGGTGT
>QKII01000058.1 GCA_003249625.1 Propionivibrio sp.
TGCTGCGCATACCATCAAGGGATCGGCCGGTCTGTTCGGGCTCGATTATGTCGTGCATTTCACCCACAACGCGGAGAACATCCTCGACCGCATCCGGGCCGGCGAACTCACGATCGACAGCGACATCGTCGCACTCTTCCTGGAAGTCCGTGACCACATGGGCACGCTGATCGACGGCGTCGCCGAGGGGAGCGCTCCGAGTGACGACACCCTTGCCCGCAGCGAGACGCTGATCGAACGGTTGAAGAAACTCGGTTCCGCGAGCGCAGCCACAGGCGCGACGAACAAGGCAGGAGGCATTCCGAGCGTCCCCCCGGAACCCGTCGAGCGGGACGGCTCACGCCAGGAGGACAGCGTCGAAACGCAGAACTGGCACATCTCGCTACGCTTCGGCAGGGACGTGCTGAGAAACGGCATGGACCCGGTCTCGTTCATCCGCTACCTGACGACCTTCGGCAAGATCTCGCGGATCGTCACGTTGCTCGACGATCTGCTGCGCGCCGCCGACATGGATGCGGAATCGTGCTATCTCGGCTTCGAGATCAGCTATCAGACGGACGCCGACAAGGCGGCAATCGAGGATGCCTTCGAGTTCGTACGCGACGATGCGAGAATTCGTATCCTGCCTCCACACAGCAAGATCGGCGAGTACATCGATCTGATTCAGAGCATGCCGGATGAAGATATGCGACTCGGCGAGTTGCTGGTTCGCTGCGGTACCCTGACCGAACACGAACTAGCGACCGGTTTGCAGTTGCAGGCCGAAGAGGACGACGCCAGTGAATTGCATCACCCAATCGGTGAAGTACTGGTAGCGCAACAGGTAGTCGACCCCGCCGTTGTAGACGCCGCGCTGCAAAAACAGAAACGCACCCAGGAATCGCGCAGCACTGAAGCGAGCATGATCCGGGTCAATGCCGACAAACTCGATGAGCACATCAACCTCATCGGCGAGTTGATCATCGCTAGCGCAGGCATCAATCTCAGCGCCCTCAAGACCGGCATCCCCGAACTTCTGGAAGCCGCCGAGGTGATGAAGCGCCTGGTCGAAAACGTACGCGACTCGGCCCTGCAACTGCGCATGGTGCAGATTGGCGCCACCTTCAACAAGTTCCAGCGCGTGGTGCGCGACGTTTCCAAGGAAATCGGCAAGGACATCCGGCTCGAAATCAGCGGCGCTGAAACCGAATTGGACAAGACGGTCATCGAGAAGATTGGCGATCCGCTGACGCATCTCGTGCGCAACTCGATGGACCACGGCATCGAGCCTGCGTCCGTGCGCCTGGAACGCGGCAAGCCTGCTCACGGCACGCTGCGCCTCAACGCCTACCACGACTCGGGCAGCATCGCCATCGAGGTCAGCGATGACGGTGGCGGACTCAACAAGCAGCGCATCCTGAACAAGGCCATCGAACGCGGTCTGATCAAGCCTGAACTGGCACCTACGCTGACCGACGACGAAATCAACAAGCTGATCTTCGAGCCCGGTTTTTCCACCGCCGAGCAGATCAACAACCTGTCCGGGCGCGGCGTAGGCATGGACGTCGTCCGGCGCAACATATCCGACCTGCGCGGCAGCATCGATATCGAGTCAGTGGAAGGCGCCGGTACCACAATGCGCATCCGCCTGCCGCTCACGCTGGCGATCATCGACGGCTTCCTGGTTGGCGTCGGCGCATCATCATTCATCGTGCCGCTCGAAATGGTCGTGGAATGCGTCGAATTGAGCGCAGAGGAGATCGAGGCAGCACACGGCCGCCAGCAACTCAACCTGCGTGGCGAAGTGCTTCCGTTCATCCGACTGAAGGAACTCTTCGAAATTCCGGACGCGCCTCCTCCGCCGCAGGATGACGAAGAGCCTGAAGAGGATCTGCAAGGCAGCGAACCGCACGACGAGCTCCCGCCTGTCGACGAGGAACTCGCCTTCCTGCTCCAACCCGTCAAGCGTGAAAACGTCGTCGTGGTCAACTACGCGGGAAAGCGCGCAGGTCTGGTAGTTGACGACCTGATGGGCGAATACCAGACGGTCATTCGCCCCCTCGGCATTGTCTTCAGCGGCATGGAAGGTATCAGCGGATTCACGATTCTCGGCACAGGACGTGTTGCCCTGATCCTCGACGTACCCGGTCTGGTAAGAAGAGTAACGACACAAGAAATCCGGCAGAACCGTTTGCCCTCGTCAGTCCGGCGAGAATGAGTCAATCACACCAAATGCCGCATTCGCAGCAACGAAGTTAGCCGCCTCAACAGCACCACACCAACGTGAAGGGAAATACCATGAAACTGACCGTCGCAAGGAAAATGGCCTTACTCGCCGGCGCCGCGCTGATCGGAATCGCAATTCTGACCGGGCTGAACCAAAGCCTCGTTGGCAAGGTTTTCGAGGCGGCCAACTACAACAGCGTCAATACAGTACCCAGCCTAGTAGTGTTGGGCGACATCCGGCAGGAGATTGCACGCCTGCGCCTGCGCGTCGACCGCCATGTAATGAATACCGACGACTCGAAAATGGCGGCCCTCGACAAGTCGATTCAGGATGCCGTCGACAACACGGAAAAGCTGTTCAAGAAATACGAAGGCCTGATTTCCGACGACAAGGACAAAGCCCTCTACGAAAAAGTCGTTGCTTCTTACAAGGCTTACCTCGGTGACGCCAAACAGGTCCTCGTCGAATCGCGTGCCAACAATAACGAGAAAGCACGCGACATGATCGAGAAAAACGTCAAGTCAGCGCGCGACCTGGATGCTGATCTGACCGAGCACGTGAAGTTCAATACCGATCTCGGTCATCAATTCACGAAAGATGCCGAAAAAACGAAGAGTGACGCAGTTTACCTGGCTCTCGGCGTGGCGGCGCTGTCCCTCATTCTGGTCGCCGTGATCGCGTTCTTCATCACCCGCAATCTCGTGCGCCAACTGGGTGGCGAACCCGACCTCGCCGCGGAAGTCGCCAACAAGATCGCCGGCGGCGCCGTCAATACCAAGATTGAAGTCAAGCCTGGCGACACGACCAGCCTGATGGTGGCGATGCAAAAGCTCGCGGACAAACTCGAATGGTATCGCTCAATCATTGATGCCGTGCCGTTCCCGATCCATGTTATCGACATGGACATGAACTGGGTATATCTCAACACCGCTTTCGAGAAACTGATGGTTGATCGCGGCTACGTACGCGACCGCTACGACGCTGTCGGCAAGCCCTGCTCCACCGCCAACGCCAATATCTGCAAGACCAAGAACTGCGGCATCATGCAACTGAAAGAAGGCGTACCGCAGAGCTTCTTCGACTGGGGCAATCTGAAGTGCAAGCAGGACACGGCCCATGTCATGAACGCGCGTGGCGAGGTCGTGGGCTACGTGGAAACGGTCACGGACCTTTCATCGACACTGAGCATCAAGGACTTCACTGACAAGGAAGTCCAGCGCGTCGCGGAAAACCTCGAACGCTTGGGTAAAGGCGACCTCAACCTCGACCTGAAGGCACTGGCAGCGGACCAATACACGCTTGAAGTGGCAGCTCAGTTCCGCAAGATCGACAACTCACTCAAGCAGGTTGGTGCCTCGCTAAGCGCACTTATCACCGACGC
>QKII01000210.1 GCA_003249625.1 Propionivibrio sp.
GCAGGTGGCTGCGCATTGCCGCTGCGGCGATTGTGGGATCACCTGCCTCGATGCCGTCTACTATCCGTTTGTGCTGCTCGATGATCAGCGTGATAGGCGTGGCCGCGTCGAGGCTGATGTAACGGATGCGGTCCATTTGCGCCTTGATGCCTTCAATGACCCTCCAGGCATGGGCGCGCCCCACGGACAGGGCGATCGTGCGGTGAAATTCCTCATCGAGCACAAGGAATTCGTCGTTGTGTCCATACTCCAGCAGGCTCTGTCGGTCGACCAGTTCCCGTAATTCCTTGATTGCTGCAAGCGGCGCGGATGTCGCGGCCTCGCGGGTTACGGCGATTTCGATCGCTTCGCGGACAAAACGCGCGTCGAGCACGTCGGCAACCGATATCTTGACAACGAAGGTGCCGCGCTGCGGCTGAATGCTCACCAGTCGCTCCTCTGCAAGCTTGATAAAGGCCTCGCGCACCGGTTGGCGGCTCGTCTTGTACTGACGGGCTATCTCGGACTCGGAGAGCGCGACGCCCGGCGCAATTTCACCGCGGATGATGGCGTTCCGTAGCTGGCGGTACACCTGGCCGCTTATCGATAAGGCATCGTTTCGCCGGGGGTCTGCAACGGATGTGTTGGGTTCGTTACGCTCTTCGTTCATTCGTGTCGATCGTGCTCGTTGTTCTGAATGTTTTTCGGGTTTGCAAAGAGGCGATTGTAGGTCCATGACGCGGCAGTTGAGACGATGTGACACCGTTTTGTAGTGTCGCATTCGGGTCATTTTGTGCACTTTGCACCAAACCGGAGCGGATTGTAGCCTCCTGTCGTTTTGTATGGCACTGAAAGATAAGGGGTTTGTTTTCAGGCATTGGAATTGCTTTTGCGGTGTCAGGAGGCCGCAATGTCTGAAACTGCACTTACATCGGTTGTCATCAACGATACGACGCTGCGCGATGGCGAACAATCGGCTGGCGTGGCGTTCAGTATCGAGGAAAAAATCGCCATTGCCCGTCAACTGGATGGGCTTGGCGTTCCCGAACTGGAGATTGGTATCCCCGCCATGGGCGCTGCCGAGTGCGAGAGCATTCGCACCGTGGCCTCGCTCGGACTTTCAGCGCGGTTGATGGTCTGGAGCCGGATGTGCGAAGCCGATATCGAAGCCTCCTGCAGTGTTGGCGTTCATTGCGTCGATATCTCGGTGCCTTCTTCGGACCAGCACCTTGCCTACAAGTTGCGCCGGGAGCGCTCCTGGCTGCTAGGCAACCTTGGTCGCCATGTGGCGAGCGCACTTGATCGAGGGGTTGAAGTTTGCATCGGTGCCGAAGACGCCTCGCGCGCAGATCCTGATTTTCTCGTGCAAATTGCCGAAACCGCTCAGCAGGCTGGGGCGCGCCGTATCCGGTTCGCCGACACGCTCGGCGTGCTCGATCCCTTCATGGTTGCCGAACGTATCGGCTGGCTGCGTGCGCGGACCGACCTTGAAATCGAGATGCACGCCCATGATGATCTTGGGTTGGCCACGGCCAATACGCTGGCGGCCATCCGTGCTGGTGCGACCCATGTCAATACGACCGTCAATGGCTTGGGCGAGCGGGCAGGAAACGCGCCGCTCGAAGAAGTGGTCCTTGGCTTGTCGCGTTGTTATGGAATCGACGCCGGGATTAGCCTCGACGGTTTTCTCGCCATATCCCATCTGGTTGCAAACGCCTCGGGGCGTCCGGTTGGATGGCAGAAGAGTGTGGTCGGCGAAGGGGTCTTTACCCACGAGGCAGGCGTGCACATCGATGGTCTGCTCAAGCATCCCGATAACTATCAAGGTTTCGATCCGCGAATCATCGGTCGGCAGCATCGCTTTGTGCTCGGCAAACATTCCGGGCGGAGTGGTGTACAGGCTGTCTTTGGCGGCTTGGGTGAGACGGTCAGCGAGGGTGAGTCGGACGAGTTGCTGACGGTTGTCCGGAGGTTCGTCGAGGAAAAGAAACGCCCGCCTTCGACGAAGGATTTGTTGCAGATGCTTGACGCTTTGAGAACTTCTGCGAATGACTCGTGGGGGACTCGCGGGTTGGTTGCGGCTTTTGGTTGATTTGGAGGAGTTATGGAAACCAATTTTCGGCAGGAAATGGAAGAGCTCGAGTCGGCCGAGGAGTTCCTTGAATTCTTCGGAATCGATTTCGACCCGGAGGTCGTCATCGTCGCACGGTTGCACATACTGCAGCGGTTTCATGACTATCTGCGCAACAAATCCGGCGCGACGTTTGAAGAATATCGCACCTGCCTGTCTCGGGCCTACGACGATTTCGTGCGTTCGGATGCGCTGACCGAAAAAGTTTTTCGCGTGCATAAACGCGCGGCCGGCATTGCCACGGTGCCTCTGGCGTCTTGGCGATGAGGTGCGGGTGACTCGCAATCTGCGGAACGACGGAACGTTTCCCGGTGAGATGATGGGGTCGCTGTTGATTCGCCGAGGAAGTGTCGGCACCGTCATCGACATCGGAACATTTCTTGGGGCGCAGGTCATTTATACGGTTCATTTCCTGGACGCCGATCGAATGGTCGGTTGTCGGGAAGAAGAGCTGATCGGTGTCGATGAGCCCTGGATGCCGAGTGCATTTGAAAGTCGCGAAAAAATCGCAGCAGCACGGATTCTCTCGCTCGGAAACGAAGTGCGCGTTCCCCTGGGGGCGCTCGGGGAAATCTTGCGTGTGGTGCGCGATCAAGACGCCATTTGTTATCACGTCCATTTTGATTGTCTGCCGGGCCGCACGCTTGCCGTGCCGGAATCGGCGCTAGCTTCACTGTCGGAGTCGAATCATGCCTGAAGTAAATCCCTACCTTGCGCTCAAGTTGTCTCAGGAACTGTTCCATAAAACACCTGCTTCCCTGGAGCCGCTAGAGCGGCAACGCGTTGACTCGGTCGCGTCGCGTCAGCAGCGTATCGAGCAGCGCATTCTGGCGTCCTCCGAAGCGGCTCAGGTCGTGCTTCCGGAATCGTCTCTGGCACAGGCGTTATCTGAAATCCGCAGTCGATACACCTCAGAAGACGAGTTTCTTTCCGACCTGGAAAATTCAGGAATGGATCAGTCGGCGTTGATCGATGCCGTCGAGCGCGACCTGAAATTCGATGCGGTCCTGGACCGCGTAGCTAGCCGGATTGTCGACGTCGGTGAGGCTGATATCGAGATCTTCTATCTGATGCACCGGGAACGATTTCGCCGACCGGAGAACCGGACGTTGCGCCATATTCTTGTCACCATCAATGAGACGTTGAAGGGGAATGACCGGGCATCGGCGCGCCGTAGAATCGACAACGTGCGGGCGCGCCTTTTGAAGTCGCCACACCGTTTTGCCGAGCTGGCGATGAAGTATTCCGAGTGCACCACTGCCATGAATGGGGGCATGCTTGGCGCGGTGGAGAAGGGGCAGTTGTATCCGGAACTGGACCGGACAGCCTTTACCATGCAGGCCGGCGAGTTGTCGCGTGTGGTCGAATCACCAATGGGATTTCACGTGATCAACTGCGTTTCCATTGAGTCCGAAAGCGAGCAGCCACTGTCGCTGGTGCGCGAAAAAATTCGTACTTATCTGATTGAATCGCGGCGCAAATCGGCGCAGAGAGAATGGATCGCTTCGCTCTTCAGAAAGGCTGCGTAGCGAGGGAAATGGGCTGAAATATCAGTAGTCGATAAAAGCCTTCGGGGTAGCTTCCTGAGTTGGATATTTTTTTCGGAGCTACACCGAAAGCGTGCCAATTGTGCAACGAATCGCGCTCACAGATCCGTTTCTAGATTGACTATGAAGGGGTGAGCGCCATAAACTTACGGCTTTGCCGATCGACTTCTTGTACCTCTGAAAATTTGCCTGTGCCGTTGTTTTTTTCTTGGCATTGAAGGGTTTTCATACGTACAAGACAAGGTCCGGGATAGGGACTGAAAGCCTGGTTACGGGTGTTTTTTGGTTGTGTTTCTTGGCGCTTTCCAGTTGATATGTCGGATTCCCACAATTTAGTTGACGCTAATTCGATGGGATAGTTCCACTCGGCGGCAATAAAGGAATCGATGGATTTTTTCCCCGTGTTGTGTGTTGTATGGGGGTTGCGGTTTTTCATAACCTAGAAGCAGGCCAAGGGACTAAGGAGCGTTTATGGCAATACGCAAGGAACTACTAGATGAGTTGAACGAGCGTCGCAAAGCAGTAAGTCTTGGCGGCGGCGCCGATAAACTCGCGAAGCGTCATCAAAAAGGGCAGCTGACCGCGCGTGAGCGGATCGAAGGCCTTTATGACAAGGAATCCTTCCAGGAATCCGGGGCGCACGTCAATCACCAGACCGCTGAGTTGAAGGGGAAAGTCCTTCCGGGCGACGGTGTCATCACCGGTCTCGGTCAAATCGATGGCCGTCCTGTTGCAGCGTTCTCGCAGGATTTCACGGTCTCTGGCGGATCGCTGGGCCGCATGCATGCCAAGAAGATCTGCGACATGATGGATACCGCTGCGAACCTCGGGGTTCCGGTTGTTGCCATCAATGACTCCGGTGGCGCGCGTATTCAAGAAGCCGTTCATTCGCTGTCGGGCTACGGTCAGGTTTTCTATCGCAACGTCGAATTGTCGGGCCTGGTTCCGCAAATCGCCATCATCGCAGGACCTTGCGCGGGTGGTGCGGCTTATAGCCCAGCGCTGATGGATTTCCTGATCATGACGCGCAAGAACTCGCAGATGTTCATTTGCGGTCCTGACGTCATCAAGGCGGCTACCGGCCAGGAAGCGCCGATCGAGATGTTCGGTACGGCTGAAGCGCACGCGTCGGTCAGCGGCAACATCCACTTCATCGCCGAAGACGACAAGCACGCTCTTGAGATTGCACGCAAGCTGCTGTCGTATCTGCCGTCGAACAACCTGCAGGATCCTCCGCACCATATTCCGGAAGCCATCGCCAAGGTGTCCGATGAAGGAATGAACGATCTGGTGCCGGAAGGCGTCAAATCGGCTCTCGATGCCTACAAGGTCATCGCCCGCCTGGTCGACGGTGGGGACTTCCTTGAGGTCATGCGCGAGTTTGCCAAGAGCTTGGTGGTCGGCTTTGCACGCATCGAAGGCATGGTCGTCGGTATCCTTGCCAACCAGCCGACCTTCAAGGCAGGTGTCCTCGACGTCGATTCGTCGGACAAGGGCGCGCGTTTCATCCGCTTCTGCAACGCGTTCAATATCCCGATCGTCAACCTCGTCAACGTGCCTGGCTTCATGCCCGGTCTGGCGCAGGAACGCGGCGGTATCATCCGCCACGGCGCGAAGTTGCTGTTCGCTTATTCCGCCGCTACCGTGCCGAAGATCACGATGATTCTTGGCAAGTCCTACGGCGGTGCCTACCTGGCAATGTGCTCGAAGGATCTTGGTGCTGATTTCGTCTACGCCTGGCCGACTGCAGAAATCGCCGTTATGGGGGCTGAAGGTGCCGTTCGCGTCATCTACAAGAAGGAAATCGACGCTGCCGAGGACAAGAAAGCCAAGGAAGCCGAGTTGATCGCCAGATACCGTAAGGAATTCGCCTCTCCGTACCAGGCTGCGGAAAACGGCATGATCAACGACGTCATCGCGCCGTCCGAAACGCGTTCGACGATTGCTCTGGCGCTGCGTCTGTCGCTGACCAAGCGAGTGACCCGTCCGCCGAAGAAACACGGCCTGATTCCGCTGTAAGGAAAAAACCAAGGCAGAGAGCTGCGTGTCTTGCGCGCTAGGGTGTTGGGCGCGTAGCTCTTCTGTTTCGGTATGTGGTACCAACCCTTTGTTTCATCGCATTTCATTAACGGGAATCTACCTACCATGAGTTCTTCGCAATCAAACGTTCTGGTTCTTGCCAGCGCAGAAGGTACGGCGGCAGCCCAGCCCGGCGAGGCCCAAAA
>QKII01000369.1 GCA_003249625.1 Propionivibrio sp.
ACAGTACAGGTAGCACGGCAAGTCGAAGTCGACATGGTTACTGACGATTTCTAGACGGAATCACTCCGCCGTTTCGTTGATTTCACGGATGATCTTGAACAATGCCGGCAAACGGTCGGGGCATTGTTTTTCGGCCGCTTCGGCGATGGTTTTCAACGATTTTGCGAGCGATTCCGGCGTCTTGCAGACGCGAATGCCGTCAGCCAGCGTTTCCGCATGCGTGCCGAAACTGTCGACACAGAAGTCGATCAGCAGGTATTTGGCCTCGGAAAGTACGATGTCGTCGTTCAATTCGAAACGGCCACGCTGGCGTTCGCCCCGTTGTGGCATTGCCTCTGCGCCCTCAATGGCAATGAATCCATCGTTTTCGAGGGAGTGGATTTCGTGGATGATCTCGTCTTCCTGAAACACCGAGCGTTCTACGACCTGCTCTACGGTGTGCGGCTTCTCCAGGCTGACGAGGACGCTGCGCTTGCGGATGCTCAGCTTGTAGAGCCGGTTCTTGAGTTCATCCTCGCCCTTGGCGGTGATGCTGAGACGGGTCGATGCTTCCACGTTTTTCCTTTGACCTGTCTGCCGCTCAGAATTTGAAGCGCGAGATCGACTTTTCCAGGATCGCCGCCGTTTTGCCGAGCTTTTTCACGCTTTGCAAAAGTTTCTCGAGCTCGTCCTCCGACTTCGCTTCCGCGTAGTTCCTCGCCGTTTCCTCAAATGTTGCAACCTGCGCGTTGAGCACACTGGCGTTCTCGCGGATCGTCGAGGTCATGTTGATCAGTTTCATCTGCATTACCTTCAGCGATGCCATCAGGCTGTCGTTGTCGTCTTCGGTGACGTCGATTTCGATGGCCAGGTCACCATTGGCGATCTTCTTCATGCTTTTCGCCGCATCGTATGGTTCCCCGCCAAGCTGGCGCAGAATGACCGCGCGCATGCGCATGACGAGCACTGCGACCAGCGCCAGCAGGATTCCGCCAACGATGAGGAACGTTGCGGCCTGTCTCCAGAAGCGTGCTTCGATGTCGTCCATGTAGAAGCCGGTACCGGGCATCCAGCCCCACGGCTCGAACTTCATCACGCCGTTGAGCTTGGGGAACTGCTTTTTCGGGGCGTCCGGTCTTGGTGCCCGGATAAGGACGAAAGCCTTTCCGTCCTTGCTTACGGCCAGCGCATCGCGATAGGCCTGCGCCGTCGAACGCCCGTCGGGCATGATGCCCCCGTCGTCCGGGGCGCCGAGGCGAGTGGGGATGGGGTGGTAGATGAACGAATCGTCGTTTAGTGAACGGATGAAAAAATAGTTGCTTTCCTGGCGTTGGGCACTGATCGCCTCAATCGCCCGGAGTTGCGCGACTTCCCGCGTCATTGCGCCGTTGACTTCAAGCGCGTAGAAGTATCGAAGCTGCGAGTCGGCAAAGTCGAGCAACTGGATGATCTGCTCCTTGCGCTCTTCGATGACGCTCTGCCTTACCGTGTAGAGCCCGAAGGCGCCCATGATGGTCAGGCTAGCCAGCGATGCCGTGATGATGACCATTACCCGGTTTTTCAGTCGCATTGATCTGCTCCCTGAGGCCTCGCGGGGTGCGAGGCGCGCGTTCGCCCAGAAGAAAAAAACCGTCGAAGCTTACACGCTTGAGGCGGGTTCCGGTAGTTGTTTGCTAGAATCAGCCGGTTTGCGCGGGCTTTGTCCGCCGAAATCGTTTCGCACCACAATCAAGGAAAGAGGAGTTAGACATGTCCAAGAACCTGCTCGAACAACTGCGGGAAATGACGGTCGTCGTTGCTGATACCGGCGACATCCAGGCCATCGAGAAATTCACGCCGCGCGATGCAACGACGAATCCCTCGTTGATAACCGCCGCGGCACAGATGCCGCAGTATCAGAGCATTGTCGATGAAACCCTGAAGCAGGCTCGCATTGATTGCGGTGCAGCGGCACCGGCGGCCAAGGTGGCTTCACTGGCGTTTGATCGTCTGGCCGTTTCCTTTGGCCTGAAAATTCTCGAAATCATCCCGGGCCGCGTATCGACCGAAGTCGATGCACGCCTGTCCTTCGACACCGCGGCGACTGTCGCCAAGGGACGTGAGTTGATCGCGCAGTACGAAGCCAAGGGCGTTTCGCGCGAGCGCATCCTGATCAAGATCGCCGCCACCTGGGAAGGTATCCAGGCGGCTGCCGTTCTCGAAAAGGAAGGCATCCACTGCAACCTGACGCTGCTCTTCGGCCTGCATCAGGCGATCGCCTGCGCCGAGGCCGGGGTGACGCTGATCTCGCCGTTCGTGGGCCGCATCCTCGACTGGTACAAAAAGGACACCGGTCGCGAGTCATATCCGGCCAGCGAGGATCCTGGTGTGCTGTCGGTGACCCAGATTTTCACCTACTACAAAAAGTTCGGCTACAAGACGGAAGTCATGGGCGCAAGTTTCCGCAACATGGGCGAGATCACCGAACTTGCCGGCTGTGACCTGCTGACCATCGCGCCGTCGCTGCTCGCCGAGCTGCAGGCGACCGAGGGCGACCTGCCGCGCAAGCTCGATGCGGCAAAGGCAGCATCGGCAGCTGTTGACAAAATCACCGTAGATGAGGCAACGTTCGCCCGCATGCACGCGGCCGACAGAATGGCATCCGAAAAATTGGCCGAAGGCATTGCCGGATTTACCAAGGCGCTGGAAACGCTCGAAGCCATGCTTTCCGCACGCTTGAAAGAGCTGGAAGGCTGATAGGAACAATCGGAACATCAAGAAGGGTCCGGGGGGGCTCGGAGAATGGGGAAAGACGGGAGGCCGTCTTTCCCCGTTTTCATTTGGGCGTGTGCCGACGTCTTGTCCATGCCACGATTTGAGTGATGCGCCTGTCGATCCTGGCCTTCGCCGCGGGCGTCCTGATGCTGCAAATGCAGGGCGAGCTTCCTGATTGGCTCATTTTGTGCGGACTTGCTCTGATCTGTGTCGTCAGTCTCTCCGTCGTGCGTAATGGTAGGTCTCTGGCGGCGCGCAGCGTCATCATGATTTCCTGCGCGGTCCTCGGGTTCGTCTGGGCGGGTGGGCGAGCGCAGATCAGGATGGCCGATCGTTTGCCAGAAGCGTGGGAAGGGGAGGACGTCGAACTCGTCGGCGTGGTGGCCGCCTTGCCTCAACGTTTCGCACAGGGCGAGCGCTTCATCTTCAATGTCGAAACGGTGCTGACGCCCGGGGCGCAAGTGCCGCGCCGGATTTTGCTGTCCTGGTATCGCGCGCGGGCGGGTTCGGGCGAGGTCGCGGAAAGCGCGGGGGCAGGGAAGGTGCGTTCAGTTCACCCGGGTGAACGCTGGCGCCTCAGCGTGCGGCTCAAGCGGCCACACGGCAATGCCAATCCACAAGGTTTTGACTACGAGGCCTGGTTGCTTGAGCGTGGTATCCGGGCAACCGGGTCGGTTCGCACACGCAGCGAGACGGTCCGGCTCGATGACTTTGTCTGGCGTCCGGGATATCTGGTTGACGCGTTGCGCGACAGGCTACGTGAGCGCTTTGTGCAGGCGATGCCCGATGGCATGTATCTTGGCGTGTTGACGGCGCTGGCGATCGGCGACCAGCGTTCGATTCCCACGGCCTCGTAATAGTTAGTTGCGCTTTTCGTCTGCCTAAAAGGTTGATTCTTCGTTTGCAACGTGAATTATTGAAAACGCATAGGAATTGAAACTTGTGCTGATTTGCCTACTGCAACGAGCAATTTGCGAAAATTTAGTTGCGCTGAATTCTACGGGCTAAACGCTGTAGCGATTAAGAAAAATTTATCTTCTGTAAGGCGCATGAATGCGCGTATAAATGCAAATTATTGCGTTTATACGCAGAATACTGCGTATTGTGTAGACTGAATATTGGGTCGAGGCTGGGGGAGTGCCTCGAGTGCATAAGGCGTAATTACGAGGATTAGTGAGCAATGGACATTTGCTACACAGTCAACGAATTGGAGTGCCTGCTGGGAGAGCGCTTACGTCATCGGCGTTTGAACCGCAATGTTGACCAGAAAACGTTAGCTGAGCAGGCTGGAATAAGCTGTAGGGCGCTGCAGAATCTCGAAGGGGGGTTGGGTTCTTCGATAAGGACTCTTATCTCTGTGGTGCGCGCATTAGACTGCGAAGATTGGCTAGCGGCTATCGCGCCAGTTCCTTCGATAAATCCGATGACGATGCCAAAAAGCGGTAAGCAAAGAAAGCGAGCAAGTCGTGGTCGCTAGTTTTTTCGGAGTAAGCTTTTCTGACTCTGGGAGCCTTCTGGCTAAAGCTAATTGGGGAGGCATTTGTATGGCAAGGTGTTAGTACGTTGGTACCGTCATTTTCAGTGGTTTAAGTTAGATGGAGAGTTGCTGGTTGGCTAGGTGCGGCAAGGGATGTATGGTTTCGGCTCTTACACCTTTTTTTCATAATCGACTGAATTTCAATAGATATATCTTTTTTGAGAGTGCTTGGTCGATGATGCAGAAGAACGTCAAGCAGGACTTCCCAGCGGCCGTTTTTTCTCATGCGGGCAAAAGTCTTTCTTGTCACAGTGTTCCCTATCTGAACTGGCGATGCCTGTTCCCACGTATGTCCATTTCCAAGCTTATTTAGGATGGCGTCAATGATTATACGTAGCGGGTAGTGGCGACGAGGCTCCTTCGCTGGCTTATCCAGCGCCTGACTGACGGCAGACCACTCTTGGTCAGAGAGAGTGTAGGTTCCAAGCCTAGACGGAAGAGAGTTCAGTTTCGTGGGCAGATGTT
>QKII01000158.1 GCA_003249625.1 Propionivibrio sp.
CAACGGGTCCGCTTCGCTGCACTTGCCCTTCGCGGCGAAATGCTCGATCTGTCGCGCCAGTTCCTCAGCCGGACGGGCATGAAACAACACCAGCGAACTGCGCAATGCATGTGCGACGAAAAGCAGGGCTGTCGCATCGCCCGCCGCGCATCCGGCCCGCAGCTTGTTAACCTCCTCCGGATAGCGATCGAGGAAGGCATCGGTAACGATATCGAGCACCTCCGGATCGGCCTGCCGCAACGCCGCGACATAGTCGAAGGCGGACGGGAATGGAGATTCGTACGCCCCTCCGGACATCATTTCGGCGTCGCGCAACACGCGCCGGGTGAGCATCGGGCGCTCCCTCCCGCCTGAATCGTCGAGCACCCACGCCAACGCACGACGCAATTCATCACTGTCGACAGGTTTCGTCAGGCAGGCAGCAAAGCCGATTTCGCGGCAACGCTGTCCGTCGGCCTTGACGCCGCTCGATGACAACATCAGGAGACGCGCACTGGAATAGCCGGGCTGCTTGAGTATCTGCTGGCCCGTCTCGAATCCATCCAGTCCCGGCATCCGGGAGTCGATGATGATCGCTGACAGCCCTCCCCCGAATCCACCGTCAACCTCGCGCAGCACCCCCAGCGCGCGGGCCCCGGAATCGGCCTCGACAACACGCACGCCGGCGTCCGACAAGGCGCGCACGGCAAGCTGCCGGCTGACCGGATTATCGTCGACCACCAGAACGTGCTTTCCTCGCAATCCTTTCGTGGCGGCAGGACTCGGACATGCTCCGGAGCACAATCCGAAGCGTGCCGTGAAATGAAAGGCACTACCGCGCTGCGGCTCGCTTTCTGCCCAGATGTGCCCACCGAGAGCTTCGGCGAGACGCCGCGAAATCGACAGCCCCAACCCGCTCCCGCCGTAGCGCCGAGTCTTCGAACTGTCCTGCTGGGTAAATGCGTCGAATATGGCATCGAGCTTCTCCACCGGAATGCCGATGCCACTGTCTTTCACCGAAAACTGGCAGAGCACGCCAGCCTCATCCCGTGCCACAAATGCCACTGTAAGGAGAATTTCGCCGTGTTCGGTGAACTTGATCGCGTTGCCGATCAGGTTCACCAGGATCTGCCGCAGTCGCCCAGGATCACCGACAACCTCCTGCGGCACCATTGTGCCGATGTCGCAGACGAGTTCGAGACCCTTGTTGAAGGCATCGATGGCCTGCGATTGCAACGTATCGCCAACCACTTTACGAAGATTGAACGGAATATTCTCGATTTGCAGCTTGCCGGCCTCGATTCGGGAAAAATCAAGAATGTCGTTGAGTACCGTAAGCAGCGACTCCGATGACGACTTGACGACTTGCAGGTACTCGCGCTGCTCGTCGTTAAGCTTGCTGTCGAGAACCAGATCGGTCATGCCAATAATGCCGTTCATTGGCGTGCGGATTTCGTGACTCATGTTGGCCAGAAAATCTGACTTCGCCCGGTTCGCAGCTTCGGCATCCTCTTTGGCGCGCTGCAGTTCGTCCGACACGCGCCGGGCTTCGCTGATATCGGCGATGTAGCCGTTCCACAGCACACTGCCATCCGGCAAACGTTTCGACCGGGCCTCTGTATGGGCCCAGACGATTTCGCCGGTTCGACGGTGCGTAATCCGATAGTCCTGAGCCCACGGCACGTCGCGCAGATTCGAGTCGGCAATCGCCGCTCGAATCCTGCGGAAGTCGTCGGCATCGATCTGCGCGCGGAACTGGTCGGCATCAGCCATCGCCATTTCCGCTGGAACGCCGCAAATCCGCTCAAGGCCGGAACTGAAAAAGGAGAAATACGAATCACCGCTAATCGGCTGCACGAACTGAAAGACGGCGACAGGCAGGTTTTCAGTCACTTCGCGCAGACGTTCCTGCGCTTCCTTCAACCGTGTCACGTTCTGCCAGATGCCGGTAAAGATCGTATCGCCGTTTGGCGCGCGCTCTGGCTCCGGATTGATCTCGCTGCGAATCCAGCGGATCGCCCCGTCGGGCATCGTCACCCGAAACTCGTCCCGCCATGGCACCACCCGCTCGGCCGCATCCATCACGCCATCCAGGATTCGCTGGCGGTCCTCATCAACGATCTGCCGGGTGGCTACGAATGCATCGGCAAAAAGCGCCTCGCGGTCCAATCCACGGATTTCCATCACCCGATCGTTGATGAAGGTATAACGAATCGCTCCGCGCCCGACCTCCCACTGAAATACCACGCCCGGAACGGTATTGGTGATGTGCTCCAGACGCTGTTCAGCCGCCGCGATGATGCTTTCTTGCTTTTTTCGCTCGGTGATGTCGGTGCGAATCGAGATGTACTGCACGGGAACACCGGTTTCATCGCAGAACGGAACGATCGTGGCGCTGACCCAGTAGAAAAAACCGGTTTTCGTACGGTTGCACATCTCGCCACGCCAAACCCGCCCGGAGGCAATCGTCGCCCACATCTCCGCATAGAAGGCCGTAGGATGGACATCCGACTTGACGATGCGATGGTTCCGGCCAATGAGTTCGTCACGCGAATAGCCGCTGATCTCGCAAAAGCGGTCATTGGCATCGGTAATGTTGCCCTGCGCGTCGGTCGTGCTGACGATCGCATGCTGGTCAAGCGCGAACTTCTGGTTGGCCAGGTCAGCCAGCGCCGTACGCAAATGGCGCTGGGCAGCCTCGCGCTGCTTCACCAGGTCGCTCATTAGCGTCGACAACGCTTCGATGTCATCAATCTCGCGTGGCAGGGGCGTACCACCGCCCGAACCGATCAGTTCGTTCGCTGTTTCACGCAACGATTCAATCGCCCGCTGGCTACGCTCCAATTCCTCGCGCAACCGATCGTTGGCCAGCAACACCTCTTGCGAACTGAGATCGAGACCGCGAGCGGTCAGTTCCAGATCGCGATCGCTTTGTTCGTAGGCGGCGCCGACCCGATCGAGAAATCCGCCAATCCCGGTGAGAAATCGCGCCGTCTCCGGTGAAAGCCCCGGCTGGCTGGACAAGGCGCCCAACTCTTCGAACACCTGTGCGAAACGCGTTTCCGCGCATCCGAACACGCGCCGGAGTTGGCGTGCAAGCAGTTTATGCATGATCGTTAGCGTACCGAATCATCGTGTTGCCATCATTCAGTCGCTCCATTCATCGATATAGGCAACCATCACCGTCTGATTGTGTAGTTTGCTTGTATCGCCCGGAGTCGGCGGGCTGATCTCCCCGAACGAATAGAAGCCGACCAGCGGAACGCCTTCGCCGAACACATCGAGAACACCCTCAATTTCCTCCTCGACGCGCTCCCCCATGACCAGTTCTCGCCCCACGCAACTGACCATGAACACCATCCCGGTACCGAGCCTGCTCCCCGGCAACATACGCATCGCCGCCTCGGCGGCAGACTCGGCGCCGCTGGCCAACCTGTCGGTACTGGCATGCACCATCCGCAGGTAACTGCCGGGCACGATATCGTCACCGAATCGCAAAGTACCCGCAGCAACATCGATGCCCAGTATGGAGCGGATCAGTCCGACTTCCTGATGATTCGCATCAAGCATGGAGAACGGGAAGAACTGGCCAACGACCGGCAAATCCTTCGCATAATCGCCGAGATAGCGTCGATAGACGTCAAGCGCCGGTTCGCCATCCAATTCGTAAAGAATGTTCCCCTCGCAACGAGTAACCTTACGCGCCGCCCCGAACGGTGTCCAGCCACCGTGCACACCGAAGCCGAAACGCAACCGTTCGCCGTAAAGACCGAGCGCCACCACTGTATCGGTCCCCGCGCCGGACTCATCCAGCACAAGCGTCGTGTAATACCCTTCATGCCGACTGGCCAACCCGCCGACCACTGGCACGCCATTCCCCAACGCCTCGTTGAAGCCCGAAAGAAATGCCCCTCCCTGGATTCCCACACCCTGGCCAAGCAGCAAGACCGCCTGCAAGCCCTCCTTCGGCAGGGACTCCGCAAGACACAGCCCCGTAGCGAACGAGGAATCCTTGCCGGCCAGCGTCGCAGATACCACAACACCCCGGGCATGTTCAAAACGCACGCCGGTCACCACACAGGCGGCCGTTTCCACGCCGCCCGAGGAAACCGAAAACGCCGCCGAGCAACCGATGCGCCGGGCCACCGGAAGTTCTTTGGCCAGAACGGGTGCCACAGCGCCCAGCACCGCAGAACGCCCAAATACGAAAACGAGATCGGGCTGAAACGCGACCAGGTGCGACAACGCAGCCCCTATGTCCGCATCCTCACGCAGGACGGCCTGAACAGTCTGCATGGAACAATCCTCCCTGAGCCCCTACCGCACGCGAACGTTAATGGACGTTGTGCGTCAAATGGGCAATAATTTCAAATCATTCTAGCCGGTTTCCCCATGAAATTTCTCTTCGATCTGTTCCCCGTCATACTGTTCTTCGCAGCCTTCAAACTGAGCGACATCTTCGTTGCCACCGGTGTCGCCATCGCCGCCACCTTCGCCCAGATCGCCTGGGTTTGGTTCAAGCACCGCAAGGTGGATGCGATGCTCTGGGTCAGTTTGGCAATCATCTCCGTCCTTGGCGGCATGACGCTGATCTTCCACAACGAAACCTTCATCAAGTGGAAACCAACCATTCTCTACTGGGCACTCGCTGTCGGGCTGGCAGGCAGTACGCTTTTTTTCCGCAAGAACATGATCCGTACGTTGCTCGCCGAGCAGATTGATGCGCCGGACTTCATCTGGCGGCGGCTCAACTGGTCGTGGATCGGTTTTTTCGTTTTCATGGGCTTCGCCAACCTGGCGGTGGCCTTTGCCTTCAACCTGCCGACCGCAACCTGGGTCAATTTCAAGCTGTTCGGTGGCATCGGTCTGATGCTCGTTTTCGCCGTAATCCAGGGACTCATGCTGTCGAAATACATCGAGGAAAAGAAATAATGCTTTACGCCATCATCGGAGAAGACGTCCCCGGCTCGCTGGAAAAGCGCTTGGCGGCCCGCCCGGCCCATCTGGAGCGCCTGAAGGCACTGCAGGACGAAGGACGGATGATCGTCGCCGGCCCCTGCCCGGCCATCGACAGCCCCGACCCCGGACCGGCCGGTTTTTCCGGCAGCGTGATCGTCGCCGAATTCCCATCGCTGGAAGACGCCAAAACATGGGCTGACGCCGACCCGTACGTCGCTGCCGGCGTTTACGCCAAAGTCACCATCAAGCCGTTCAAGAAAGCTTTTCCCTCTTGAGCGACATTGAAGCACTGTTGCGCGAACGGCTCGCTTTCCTCGAACCGCTTCGCCTCGAAGTCATCGACGATTCCGCCCTGCATGCCGGCCACGCCGGTGCGCGCGAGGGCGGACATTACCGCCTGCTGATTGTCTCCACCGGCTTTGCCGGCAAGTCGACGTTGCAACGCCACCGGCTCATCTACGACGCTTTGGGCGAACTGATGCGGAGTAGAATACATGCACTGAGCATTCGCTCATTGACGCCCGAAGAGGCGCCGTGATCGACCGTCTCGGTTTTTCCCGGTCACCCGCAGGAAAGCGGCACGGACCGACAACCCACCCAGGAACACGCAACATGAATACACCCTCGAAACTCGCTGTCGCCCTCCTCGCCAGCGCCCTGTTGTCGTCCCCGCTGCTGGCGGCCGACAAACCTTTCGTCAAGGTCAACGGCGCGTCCGTATCGCAAAGTTTCGCCGACGCCTTCATGGCCGAGCAGAAGGCCAAGGGCGCAGCCGATTCACCCGAGCTGCGCAACGCCGTGCGCGAGGAGCTGATCCGTCGCGAGATTCTTTTCCAGGAAGCCAAGAAAGCCGGCCTCGACAAGAAGCCGGAGATTGCCGCGCAAGCCGAAGCCGCCAAGCAGGCCATCCTGATCCGCAGCTACGTGCAGGACTACATCAAGAAGCATCCGATCGAAGAAGCGCAACTGCGCGCCGACTATGAAAAGGTCAAGACCCAGGTCGGCGGCTCGGAATACAAGGCACGCCACATCCTGGTGAAGGAAGAGGCCGAAGCACAGGCCATCATCGACAAGCTGAAGAAGGGTGAGAAATTCGAAGAACTCGCCAAGCAGTCGACCGACCCCGGCTCCAAGGAAAACGGCGGAGATCTCGGCTGGGCCGCGTCCAGCAACTACGTAAAGCCTTTCGCCGACGCGATGACCTCGCTGGAAAAGGGCAAGTACACCGAGAAGCCGGTGAAATCGGACTTCGGCTACCACGTAATCATGCTCGAAGACACCCGCCCGACAACCTTCCCACCGTTCGAGGAAGTCAAGCCGCGCCTGCTGCAACAGGCACAGGCGCAACAGATCGCCAAGATGGTCGAGGGGCTGCGCGCCAAGGCCAAGGTCGAGTAAGCGATCGGACAGTAACACATCAACCTGGAGACGCCGCACCACGGCTCGCAGGATTTAAGCTCATAACGCCGGACGGCATCCGCCCTCCGGCGTTTTTTTAACAACAGGATGTGCCGCTACAATTTCACATAAATTCCCAGGCTCAAACGGAATGCAGCACGTTACATCTACCGCGTTTCCTCAACACTCGACTTCGCGAGATTGACCGAATTGCCGACCAGAACTGAAATGTTTCAGATCCTTTTTATCGTGCCTTATCAGGAAATGCACGACACCGTCTCTACGGTTCTCAAGCGCCATCCACGAAGGGAGCAAATAGAAAGCCGAATTGTCGTATCTCCGGTCGACCGCATTGATGTTGCAAACATTGGCACCTGCGACGCCATTGTTGCTCGCGGCTATTCGGCACGTGAGCTGAAGCAAGGCAGCCTCGACGTGCCAGTGATTGAAATCGAGATATCTGGCTACGATGTCATCGCTTCCGTGCAGAAGGCACGCCAACTTTTCTCTCCGAAAAAGATTGCCTTCATCGGTTTCTACAACGCCCTCAACGGCATCAAGAATTTCTCCGGGATGTTCGATTGCGAGATCAACGTCTACATCCCCCGTGACGTTGGCGATCTGCCAACCATGGTTCGTAGGGCGATTCACGAAGGTTGCGACACTGTAATCGGAGGGTATTCGGCGAAGGAGCTGGCACGTGAGCATGGCGCCCACGCCATCGGTCTGGAGAGCGGCGAGGAATCAGTCGGCCAAGCCCTTGAAGAGGCAATACGTGCCGTAGAACTCATCCGTCAGGAACGGATCAAGGCGGAGATTTCCAGAATCATTACCCAGTTAGTGAAAAACGGCATCGTCTATGTCGATGGAGACGGTGTGATTCGCGAAGACAACGTGGCGGCGCGCACCATAGCGTGTTGTGACCTGAAAGGACGCCGCTTGATAGATATCTTTCCGCACATGGAGGACAGTTACTCGGAGTCTTTGCACGGCATAAAGGAAAGCACGGGACAAATACGGAAAATAGGTGACATCACGGTATCGCTTGACTGCATGCCTGTTGCAGTAGGAGGCCAGCCCGCAGGTGTTGTCATCAGTTTCCAGAACGTTACCCGGGTGCAACAGCTTGAACGGCAGATCCGGGAAAAAATGCATGAAAAGGGGCTCACCGCCAAATATCATTTTTCTGATGTTGTCCACCAGACCCCAATCATCAGCACTTGTATTGCAACAGCCCGTCGCTACGCTCCGTTACCCTTCAACATTCTCATCACTGGAGAAACTGGAACGGGGAAGGAACTCTTTGCGCAGAGCATTCATAACGAGAGTTTACGCAAGGAAGGTCCTTTCGTCGCCGTTAACTGTGCAGCGTTGCCAGAAAATTTATTGGAGAGCGAGCTTTTCGGGTATGTCGAAGGCGCCTTTACCGGAACCAGCAAAGGAGGAAAGGCTGGCCTGTTCGAACTGGCGCATGGCGGGACATTGTTTCTTGACGAGATCGCCGAAATTCCCGTGAGCGTGCAGGGAAAGCTATTGAGGACACTGCAGGAACGCGAGGTCCGACGTATTGGCGCAGACAAGGTGATTGCCGTCGACGTACGCGTCATTTCTGCAACCAACAACGATTTGCGCGAATTCGCAACGCGTGGACTATTCCGCCGGGATCTTCTCTATCGCATCGACGTACTTACCCTTGCAATCCCCCCGCTCCGCCATCGCCCCGACGATATCGTCGCGCTGTTCTCCTGTTTTCTGAAGCGCTACTGCGATCAACATTCCATTCCGGTCCCACACATCGCTCCCCGCGCACTGGATCCGCTAAGAGCTTATGAATTTCCTGGAAACGTCCGGGAATTGCGAAACATTGCGGCACGAGCCAGCGTACTGCACCACGATCCGCAGCAGTTAACCAAGGAAGACATCGAGCGAGCCCTTTACCCTGACGGCTCATCCTATCCGCTCGACTCCACCATCAATGATAGAAATCCCAATGCGCCTTCCGATGTAACCGGACAGATACTCGCTGACATTGAGGAACGGGAGTGGCAGCGCACATTGGAGGCTCTCTCGGCCGCCCGAGGAAAACGAGGCAAGGCCGCCGAGTTGTTGGGAATTGACCGCACCACGCTGTGGCGACGCCTAAGAAAATCCCGGTAACAACGCGAATCGCCTGCGCACAAGCACTTCAAGCGTCACTGGAACTATCGCAGAAACCATCATTCGTTCTCCTGCACCGCGGCAGCGTTGCGCCGGTTTCGCTCGTTGATCGTTCTTGCCGAACTGAGGTGTCCCCAGAACCATCTTCAAACCGAACGTTGCGTTTAGTTGCATTTCGTCGCACCCGAAACGCAACAACTCGAAACATAATCATGCAACAACCTTTTGCAACCAAGAAATAACAATTATAAGGCATTGATATTTAATACGTTTTAAAACATCTCTCTTGTGGCACCGAACTTGCTGAACACCTCCTCGCGGACAGGGAGCAAATCAAACATCCGCGCATATAAACCAAGGAGGAAAACATTTCATGCCAACAAGCTACATTCTCATTGCGTTCGCGCTCAGCATCCTGTTGATGATCGTCTCCATCTCGAAATGGAAGATTCATCCTGTAACGAGCATTCTGGTTGTTTCCATCATTCTGGCGATATCCATCGGAACGCCATGGCAAAAGATCGTAGGCACCATTAATTCGGGTGTGGCATCCACGCTTAAAAATATCGCCATGGTCATCGTGCTCGGCTGCATCATGGGCAAGATCCTTGAAGAAACAGGGGCAGCTGTCCGCATAACGAAAGCGACGGTGAGCCTGTTTGGAACGAAGCATGTCATATGGGCCATCGCACTCGCATCAGCGATTCTTGGGATACCCATTTGGGCAGACACCGTGGTCATTCTCTTGATTCCGATCGTTTCGAACCTAGCCCTGAAATCCAACCGATCAATGATTTCATTCGGCACCGCCCTTTACATGGGCGCACTGGTTACGGCGTCGCTTATTCCGCCAACCCCGGGTCCGGTTGCTGCCGCGGCACTGCTTCATCTCCCACTGGGTAGCGCCATCATCTGGGGTGTCTTGGTATCCGTTCCGTCGGTAATCGCTGCAACGCTGTACTGCATGACGCTCAAGGAACCATTGCAACCAAAGGAAGAATATGTCCGATCCGCATCCACCATCAACGACACGACACTTCCAGGAATCGGCAAATCTCTTCTTCCGATCGTACTTCCACTAGTCCTGATTTTCCTGAACACGCTGTTCAACACGATCATGCCGAAGACAACCATCGCCAATGTCTTCGCCTTTGTCGGATCCCCGCTCGCCGCACTTTTGGCTGGATGCATCTTCGCGCTGTTGCTCACCGGGAGAGAATGGAGAAGCAAAAAGGTCCAGAACGATTGGGTGGAAGACGCGCTGCGCTCGTCGGCAATGCCAATCATGGTCACCGCGATGGGCGGCGCACTGGCTGCCTTCATCAAGGACGCTGGCATCGCAAAAGTCATCGGGGAAACCGTTGTCGCCTTCAACTTCCCCGGGATTCTTATCCCGATAATCATCGCGGCGCTCATTCACATCGTAACGGGCTCCAATGCCTTGGGTGTTATGACTGCCGCGGCGCTAGTCGAACCCATGCTCGGAACAATCGGCGTATCACCACTGGCCGCGTTTCTATGCTGTGGCACGGGTGCGCTGATGTTCAAACACGCCAATTCGTCCGGATTCTGGGTCACGGTCTCGATGTCGAACATGGATATCCGGCAGGGAATCAAGGGTGTCAGCGTCGCATCGACCATCGCTGGAGCCACCGGCGCCGCCTTGACGATCATCCTTCACTACGCCGGAATGATTTGAGAACCGGTTCCCGACACAACTTCAACACACCCCAAAGAGAATCAAAATGAAAAAATTCACTACCCGTGCCGCCCGTTTGAACGGCCCCTACGACATTGAGCTAATCGAACGCGACTTGGTCTGCGGAGATGATGACATTATCGTCAAGAATCATTTGATCGGAATCTGCGGATCCGACAAAAACTTCTACCGCGGACTTCTTCCACCCAAAACCGCCGAATTCCGCCAAGACCCCTCATTTCCATTCCTGCTCGGGCATGAAAGCGGAGGGGAGGTCGTGGCCGTAGGAGGCAAGGTTACCGACTACCAGGTCGGCGACAAGGTTGTCGCATTTGGTTGGAATAACAACTATGCCGATTATTTCGCATCCAAAGCCTTTCAACTGCAACCAGCCCCCCCGAGCCTGGATATGGATATTTCATCGCTAGGAGAACCAATCTCCTGCGCCATGTATTCGGGCCTCAATAGCGGCGTGCAACTTGGCGACACGGTTGTCGTCATGGGCGGAGGCTTCGCCGGCCAAATCATCGCCCAATGCGCGAAGAAGAAGGGAGCATCTCGCGTGATATTGGTCGATGTACTCGACGGCAAACTGGATTTGGCACTAAACCTTGGCGTAGACGTAACCGTCAATCTCAAAAAAGAAGATCCTGTTGCCGTCGTGAAGGCACTGACCAATAACCTTGGGGCCGACGTGGTCGTCGAGGCCGCAGGCTCGGCGGAATCCTTCAATGCCGCCAGCGAGATGATCAAGCACAATGGAAAATTCGTCTTCTACAGTTGGGTCACGACGCCAGTCACCCTCAACATCAGCCGATGGCACGACGACGGGCTTGAATTCATCAACACCTGCCTCGTCCACCACACTTGGCAACAACGTTACGTCTGGTTTCCCGGAACCATGCGTCCGCTTGAACTCGGCCTGATTGACGTACGCCCGCTGATCACCCACGAGTTCGCGTTGGCCGACATCAAGGCCGGTTTCGAACTTGCTGACAAGGATGACGCAGCGATCAAGATCGTCTTCCGCCCCTAACCCAGCCATCCCGGATACGGCCTAATAAAAGGAAAGCCATGTTCTATCAAAATTTATTCAAACGCCCCGCGGATCGTCCGGTACGTGCTTGCCTCCTAGGTGCAGGCGAGTTCGGCGCATCCTTCCTCTTCCAAGCCCGCGACATGCCGCACATCGAAGTTCCTGCGGTATGTACCCGCACTGTCCAACGCGCGGTAGACGCCCTGGCGGAAGCGGGTACACCCGCTGCCAAGGTACGTGTCTGCGACACGGCCACCGAAGCACAAAAATGCTATACCGAGGGCTTCGTGGTCGTCGTCGATAGTTTTGAAAAGGTTGCTGGCCTCGCACTTGACGTGCTCGTAGAGAGTAGCGGCGCACCAGAGACGAGCGCCGCCGCCGCAGACATGGCCATTGACCATGGCATGCATGTCGTCATGGTTTCCAAAGAGACGGAGTCTGTGGTTGGCTCTATTCTGGCACGCAAGGCGCAAGCCAAGGGACTGGTCTACACCACTGGTGACGGTGATCAGCCCAGCATGCTGATCGGGCTGATCAGTTGGGCGCGTGCGCTGGGGCTGAACGTCGTTGGCGCGGGCAAATCCAGCGAATACGATTTCGTTTTCGATCCTCAGAAGAAAAGGCTCCTCTGCGAAGGCCAGAAAGCATCCCTCGACGTTCCCGGACTGACCGATCAATGGCTCCTCGGCGACCGTCCCGCGATCGACGTAGTCAATGCGCGTGCGAGCTTGTTAAGCGAACTTTCCATGCGCTCAGTTCCTGACTTGTGCGAGATGACCGTAGTCGCAAACGCTACCGGCCTCACCCCGGACCGACCTATCTTCCACGCACCCGTTGCGCGCATGCAGGAAATGCCCGACCTCTTTTGCCCCAAAGCAGATGGCGGACTTTTTGACGCTCCCGGGAAGCTGGACATTTTCAATTGCCTGCGCCGCCCGGACGAAGTCAGCATGGCCGGCGGCGAGTTCATTGTCATCGAGTGCAAGGACAAAAAATCCTGGAAAGTATTGGAAGCAAAAGGGCATCCGGTCAGTCGCAACGGCAAGTACGCCGCAATCTATATTCCGCGGCACCTACTCGGCGTCGAGACAGGAACCTCCGTGCTGGCTGCTGCAACCATGGGGCATGCCACGGGAGGCGACAACCTCCGGCCTGTCTGCGACCTTCAGGGACGAGCGACACAGGACCTCAAGACTGGCCACCTGCTTCAAATGGGCGGGCATCACCATACGATTGACGGAGTCGATGCTGTCATCGAAACAACAACGCCCGTCGGGCCGGGTTCCCCACTGCCTTTTTATCTCTTCAGCAACCTGCCTCTCGTTCGCGACGTTCCTGCAGGAAAACTGATCAGTTACGAAGACGTGCAACTACCCGCCGATTCAGTTTTGCTACGCCTGCGCATAGAACAGGACCGGGCTTTTGGCCTGACAAAATAGCCCGCATATCGGTCGAACGCAGGCGAGCAGTTTGAAATCAGAACCACCGGAGATCACAACTTCTCCGGTGGTTGAAACACTATTATTCGGCAGAAAAAGAAGGCGTATCGAACCATTATTCGACCCCAACTTTCACGAGACAGCCGCTCGCAGCAGAGTCAAAAATCGCCTGCACCACCCTCAGTGTTTGCACGGCATCACGGCCCGGGACCTTTGGCTCGGACTCACCACGAACCACCGCACAAAAATGCCGGAGTTGGCGAACCAGAGGATCTT
Source organism: Propionivibrio sp. (assembly GCA_003249625.1). The sequence continues at coordinate 12,944 of QKII01000158.1, forward strand.
CGTTCGAAGCCTGCACGCGTCCGCAGGCAAGCGGAACGTCCCACCCCTTTTGCTCACCGTAGCGCCACAGTTCCAGACGGGGAACGGACAACGCGCCCTCCGTTCCGGAGATCAGGTAACAGTTTTCATCGTTGCGCGGATAGTAAGGATTTTCTCCAGAAGTCAGCTCCCAACTCCACGGACCGACGGCCGCATCAGAGACGGTCAGCGTACCCAGCGCACCGTTGGCAAAACGCAACAAGATCGCCGCTGTATCCTCCACTGGATAGCCACGAACGGCATTCGACGTCATCGCCTGCACCGAGACGATGTCACCGCAGAGGTAACGCAGGTCATCAATATCGTGCACAGCGTTCGTCAGCACAGGCCCTGCGCCTGGCGAGCGGCGATGCGC
>QKII01000194.1 GCA_003249625.1 Propionivibrio sp.
GGTTGGCCAGCGTTCCGGCGACCGTGTGGCGATATCCCGCGGGCTTGAGCCGGGGGCGGTTGTCGTGGCGTCTGGGGTTGGCTTCCTCGCTGACGGTGATTTGGTGCGCGTGGTTCCGGTGCAAGGAAAGTGAAGAGGTCGGGGACATGCTGAACGTTTCCTCCTGGTCGATCCGCAATCCGATTCCGGCCATCCTGCTGTTCATGTTGTTGACGCTGTCCGGGCTCATGAGCTTCCGTGCGATGAAGATCCAGAACATGCCGGACATCGATCTGCCGATGGTCATCGTTACCGCCTCGTTGCCTGGCGCGGCGCCGGCACAGCTTGAAACGGAAGTCGCGCGCAAGATCGAAAACTCGGTCGCCGCGTTGCAGGGCGTCAAGCACATCTATACGTCGATTCAGGACGGTACGGTCATTGTGACCATCGAGTTCCGCCTCGAAAAACCGACGCAGGAAGGGCTCGATGACGTGCGCGATGCGGTGCAGCGCATCCGCTCGGACCTGCCGGGCGACCTGAAGGACCCGGTGATCACCAAGTCGAATTCGCCGGGACGCCGATCCTCACTTATACCGTGGCGTCGGCACGGATGGACGAGGAGGCGTTGTCGTGGTTCGTCGATCACGACGTGGCCAAGGCCATGCTCAGCGTGCGCGGTGTTGGCGCGGTATCCCGGGTCGGTGGCGTGACGCGGCAGGTGCGCGTCGATATCGATCCCGACCGGTTGCTTGGGTTGGGGGCGACGGCGTCGGATATTTCCCGCCAGTTGCGGCAGATTCAACAGGAAGCCTCGGGCGGGCGGACCGATGTCGGCGCTTCGGAGCAGTCGGTGCGCCTCATCGCCACGGTACAGACGGCCGAGGAACTGGCACGGATGGAAATTCCCCTCTCTGTTGGGCGACGCATCCGGCTCGACCAGGTGGCGCGTGTCGAGGATTCGATCGCCGAGCAGCGTTCGGCTGCATTCCTCAATGGGGAACCGGTCGTCGGTTTCGAAATCGTGCGTAGCAAGGGGGCGGGCGAGGTCGATGTGATGGCCGGCGTACGTGCCGAACTGGCCCGGCTGAAGGAAAAGCACCCGGATATCAAGGTCGACGAGGCCTTCAATTTCGTCAATCCGGTCGTCGAGAACTACGAGGGGTCGATGTCGCTGATGTACGAGGGTGCGGCGCTGGCGGTGCTGGTGGTCTGGCTGTTCCTGCGCGACTGGCGGTCGACGCTGGTTTCGGCGACGGCGCTGCCCTTGTCGATCATTCCGACCTTCGCGGCGATGACGCTGTTCGGATTCACCATCAACGGCGTGACGCTCCTGTCGCTGTCGCTGGTTGTCGGTATTCTTGTTGACGACGCAATCGTCGAGATCGAAAACATCATCCGCCATCTGCGCATGGGCAAGACGCCGTACCAGGCGGCGATGGAGGCCGCCGACGAGATCGGACTGGCGGTGATTGCCACCACGTTCACGCTGATCGCCGTGTTTCTGCCGACCGCCTTCATGACCGGCATCGTTGGCAAGTTCTTCGTGCAGTTCGGCTGGACGGCGGCGATCTCGGTGTTCTTCTCGCTGGTCGTTGCGCGGATGCTGACGCCGATGATGGCGGCGTACACGCTCCGGCCGAACACACGCGGACATCAGGAGGCGCGCTGGGAGCGCCTGTACATGCGGCTCGCGCAGTGGTGTCTTAAGCATCGCGTACGGACAACGATCATCGCTGTCGTCTTCTTCGTCGGCACGCTGGTCGGCTTGACGCCGCTGCTGCCGACCGGCTTCATCCCGCCGGACGACCTGCCGCAGACGCAGGTGGCGCTGACGCTGCCGCCGGGCAGTACCTTTGGCCAGACGCTGGCCCTCGTCAAGCAGGCCGAGGCGCTGGTCGGCAAGAATCCGCATGTGAAGACGATCTACACGACAATCGGCGGCGGCGCTTCGGGCAGCGATCCATTCGCCCCGCAGGGCGCGGCCGAGGTGCGCAAGGGAACGCTGACGATCAACCTGACGCCGCGCAGTGAGCGCCGTGGCATCACCAAACAGACGATCGAGGGCGCGTTCCGACGCGAACTCGAAGCCATTCCCGGCGCGCGCATCAAGGTCGGCCTCGGCGGCAGTTCCGAGAAATACCAGCTGGCGCTGTCCGGCGACGATGGCCGCGCGCTTGCCGAGCACGCGCAGAAGGTTGAGCGCGAACTGCGCACGCTCCCCGGCATTGGCAACGTTACATCGAGTTCCAGTCTGGTGCGGCCGGAACTGGAGATCCGTCCGGACTTCGCGCGCGCCGCTGACCTCGGCGTGACTTCGGAGGCGATCGCCGATACCCTGCGCGTGGCAACGGCCGGTGACTACGACCAGGCGCTTGCCAAGCTCAACCTGTCGCAACGGCAGGTGCCGATCGTCGTCAAACTGCGCGACGAGGCGCGCAAGGATCTCGACCTCGTTTCACGCCTGACCGTTCCCGGCCGGCACGGGCCGGTACAGCTGTCCAACGTCGCCGACATCCGGCTAGTCGGCGGGCCGGCGCAAATCGACCGCTACGACCGTTCGCGCAACGTCGTCATCGAGGTCGAACTCAACGGTGTGCCGCTCGGCGAAGTAGAGCGCCTCGCCGCCAAACTGCCGAGCGTCCAGCAACTACCGCCCGGCGTTGCCAAGGCGGCATTCGGGGATTCCGAGGCGATGGGCGAGCTGTTCCAGGGCTTTGGCTTGGCCATGGCCACCGGCGTGCTGTGCATCTACGTCGTACTGGTGCTGCTGTTCAAGGACTTCGTCCAGCCGGTGACCATTCTTGCCGCGCTGGTGCTGTCGGTACCCGGCGCGATACTTGCGCTGTTCATCACACGCACCGCGCTGTCGATGCCGGCGATGATCGGCATGATCATGCTGATGGGCGTGGCGACGAAGAATTCGATCCTCCTCGTCGAGTACGCGATCATGGCGCGGCGCGAATTCGGCATGAGCCGGCTGGAGGCGCTGCTCGACGCCTGCCACAAGCGCGCCCGGCCGATCGTGATGACGACCGTGGCGATGGGAGCCGGCATGCTCCCGATCGCCATCGGTTTCGGCACTGATCCGAGCTTCCGCGCGCCGATGGCCATCGTGGTCATCGGTGGGCTGATTACTTCGACTTTCCTAAGCCTGTTGGTGATCCCGGTGGTGTTTACCTATGTCGACGATGTTCGGGCCTGGGTGTTGCGCCGGGTGCGGCGCGGGCGACCGGTGAGTGGTGAATTTTAAACTTCAGAAGCGATCGCATCGGATCTTGCCTTCGCCATTCTTTCCGGGAAGTCAGTCGCGAGACCGGTTTTTCCGGGATATCGTTGGACGGCTTACGGGAGCACATCGACCATTGTTGTCTTTCGGTATCTGAAGTGGATGAGTTACCCTCTTGACCGCCGGCCTGCAATTACGAGGCCGATGCCACCCAAAATCAAAACCGAACAAAGCGCAAGGCGTAGCGTGACGTTTTCGCCAAGGAAAAGCACACCACCGACCGCAGCGATCAGCGGCACCGAGAGTTGAATGGTTGCTGCCACCGTCGCTTCCAACGACGGCAACACGGCATACCAGATTGAGTAGCCGATTCCTGATGCCACCGCTCCTGAAGCCACTGCGTAGGCGACCCCGCTGGCGTCCAGTTGCGCCGAGGTAGTGGTAACGACACTGAGGATGATGGTGAAGGGCAAAGAGAGTACGAAGTTGCGTGCGGTACCCGCGCTTGGGTTCCCAAGCTTGCGACCGAGCAGCGAATAAACGCCCCAAGCACATCCGGCAAGTAGCATCAACCCTGCTGGAACCGGCTTAGGTGCCGAAAGGCCAGGAAGCAGCACGGCTACCAGACCTCCTGCTGCGAAGAGAAATCCAGCCCATTGCAATGCGGAAAATCGTTCCCCTGACTTGATCCCGAAACCGATCATCGTCATCTGTACGGCGCCAAACAGAAGTAACGCTCCGACGGCCGCAGGCAATTCGATA
>QKII01000482.1 GCA_003249625.1 Propionivibrio sp.
TGTCGAGAATTTCCCGACACCGAGTTCCACCTGGGCATCGGCGGCGGAGTTGTTCGCCGACCCGTTCTACGATAACGGTCCGAACGACATGGGTATTGGCTGGAACGTGCTCGAGTCGCTCAAGCGCGTCGGGGTTGGTTTTGGCCTCGCGGCCTTGATCGGCATCCCGGCGGGTTTCCTCCTCGGGCGTTTCCGGCCAATCGAGTCGGCCTTCAACCCGATCATCAGCCTGCTGCGCCCAGTTTCACCACTCGCCTGGTTGCCGATCGGCCTGCTTGTGTTTCAGAAAGCTGACCCGGCTGCGACCTGGACCATCTTCATCTGCTCGATCTGGCCGATGATCATGAATACAGCCCAAGGCGTGCAGCGCGTACCGCAGGACTACCTCAACGTCGCCCGCGTACTCAACCTGTCAGAGTGGAAGATCGCCACGCGCATTCTGTTCCCACCGCCTCTCGATCGGTACTGCCTGGCTCGTCATCGTTGCCGCGGAGATGCTCACCGGGGGCATGGGGATCGGGTTCTGGGTCTGGGACGAGTGGAACAACCTCAATCTCGAACACATCATCATCGCCATCTTCGTGATCGGCACCGTTGGCCTCGTGCTCGAACAGACCCTGCTCTGGTTGGCCGGCCGCCTGCACACCGAATCCTGAAGCCCCGCGCGAGGAGAACGCCATGGACAAATACGTACGCATCGAAAACGTCGGCATGACCTTCGACACCAAGAAGGGCCGCTTCGTCGCCCTGCGCGACATCAACCTGAACATCGCGCAAGGCGAGTTCGTCTCGCTGATCGGCCACTCCGGTTGCGGCAAGTCGACCCTGCTCAACCTGATCGCCGGCCTCACCCTGCCGAGCAGCGGGGCCCTGATTTGCGCAGGGCGCGAAATCCCCGGGCCGGGACCGGAGCGGGCGGTGGTCTTCCAGAACCATTCGCTGCTGCCCTGGCTGACCTGCTTTGGCAACGTACACCTCGCGGTCGAACGCGTGTTCGGCGGCAGCGAAAGCAAGGCCGAGCTCAACGAGCGTACGCGGAGCGCACTGGACCTCGTCGGCCTCGGGCATGCCGCGCAGAAATACCCGGGCGAAATTTCCGGCGGCATGAAACAGCGGGTTGGTATCGCTCGCGCTCTGGCCATGGAGCCGAAGGTTCTTCTTATGGACGAACCGTTCGGCGCCCTTGACGCGCTCACCCGGGCACGCCTGCAGGATGAACTGATGAAGATCTGTGCCGATACGCACGCAACGGTCGTAATGGTGACGCATGACGTCGATGAGGCCGTGCTGCTCTCCGATCGGATAGTGATGCTGACCAACGGTCCCGCGGCGACGATCGGGGAGATTCTCTCCGTGGATCTCGAACGCCCGCGCAACCGCCTCACCCTGGCTCATGACCGTCAGTACATGGACTACCGCTCGGCCGTAATCGAATTCCTGTACGCAAAACAGCAGCACCCGCTCGCTGCCTGACCGGCAAGACAGGCAAAGAGTTTCCCGGGCGCTGCGTAGAGCAGCCGCCCCGGGAGCGATCACCCCGCATTCGAGGAAACAGCGATGGAAAAACAGAAACTGGTAATGATCGGCAACGGCATGGCTGGATGCCGAACGCTTGAGGAGCTACTCAAGCTGGAGCCCGACCTCTACGACATCACGGTCTTCGGGGCCGAACCGCATCCAAACTACAACCGCATTCTTCTTTCGCCGGTGCTGGCGGGCGAGATGACCCTGCCCGACATCATTCTCAACGACCACGCCTGGTACCGCGACAACGGCATCACCCTGCACGCAGGCAGGAAAATCACCCAGATCGACCGGGTCCGTCGCCGCGTAATTTCGGAGGATGGCACCGAGGCCGACTACGACCGGTTGCTGCTGGCGACTGGTTCGTCCCCGTTCATTCTGCCGGTCCCCGGAAAGGATCTGCCCGGCGTCATCGCCTACCGGGACATCGCCGATACCGAGACGATGATCGAAACCGCCAAAACGCACCGTCACGCAGTCGTCATCGGCGCCGGCTTGCTTGGCCTCGAAGCGGCCAACGGTCTTCGCCTTCGGGGCATGGATGTCACCGTGGTCCACCTCTCGGAGTGGATCATGGAACGTCAACTCGACAAGACCGCCGCCAAGCTGTTGCAGAAATCGCTCGAAGCCAAGGGGCTCAAGTTCCTGCTCGGCAAACAGACCTCCGAGCTGGTTGCGGGCGAATCGGGGCGTGTCGCATTGATCCGCTTCAAGGACGGCGACGCAATCCCGGCCGATCTGGTGGTAATGGCTGCCGGCATCCGCCCAAACACGACGCTCGCCGAGTCCGCCGGCATTCACTGCAATCGCGGCATCGTGGTCAACGACACGCTGCAGACTTACGACCCGAAAATCTACGCCGTTGGCGAGTGCGCCGCGCACCGCGGTATTGCGTATGGTTTGGTGGCACCGCTGTTCGAACAGGCCAAGGTCTGTGCCAATCACCTCGCCCGCTTTGGCATCGGTCGCTACCAAGGCTCGGTTACCTCGACGAAGCTCAAGGTAACGGGCATCGACGTTTTCTCGGCCGGCAACTTCACCGGCAATGAGAAAACGGAGGACATTGTTCTTTCCGACCCGGCTGGCGGCGTCTACAAGCGTCTGGTAATCGAGGGCGACCATCTCGTCGGTGCCGTTCTCTACGGCGATACCGCAGACGGAGCGTGGTACTTCCAGTTGCTCAAGGACAAGCAGAACATCGCCGAAATTCGCGACCACCTGATGTTCGGCCAGAGCCATGTCGGCGACGTCGGCCATCAGGGACAGGACCGCGCGGCCGCAATGCCCGACACCGCCGAAGTCTGCGGCTGCAATGGGGTATGCAAGGGCACCATCGTCAAGGCAATCAAGGAACAAGGGTTATTCACGGTCGATGATGTGCGCAAGCACACCAAGGCTTCATCGTCATGCGGTTCCTGCACCGGCCTCGTCGAGCAGATTCTCGCCTCGACCGTTGGCGGCGCCTATCAACCCGTCGAGAGCAAGGACAAGCCGGTGTGCGGCTGCACCGATCACTCACACGGCGAGGTGCGTACAGCAATCCGCGCTCAGCATCTGCTGTCCATACCTGATGTCATGCACACGCTCGACTGGAAGACGCCCAATGGCTGCGCCTCATGCCGGCCGGCGCTCAACTACTACCTGATCTCGACCTGGCCGCATGAAGCGCAGGACGACCCACAGTCGCGTTTCATCAACGAGCGGGCGCACGCGAATATCCAGAAGGACGGCACATTCTCCGTTGTCCCGCGCATGTGGGGGGGCCTGACGACACCCAATGAATTGCGGGTCATCGCCGACGTTGCCGAAAAGTACAACGTACCGACCGTAAAGATGACCGGTGGCGCACGAGTCGATCTCCTCGGCATCAAGAAGACCGACCTGCCCAAGGTATGGGCCGACCTAGGTGCAGCCGGCATGGTCTCGGGGCACGCCTATGGCAAGTCGATCCGGACTGTAAAGACCTGCGTCGGGGCGGAGCACTGCCGTTTCGGCACGCAAAAGTCGATGACGATGGGAGTCAAGCTGGAAAAAATGCTGTTCGGCATGTGGTCGCCGCACAAGGTCAAACTCGCCGTTTCCGGCTGCCCGCGCAACTGCGCCGAAGCTGGCATCAAGGACGTCGGTGTGATCGGTGTCGATTCCGGCTACGAGATCTACGTCGCCGGCAACGGTGGCATCAAAACCGAAGTCGCCCAATTCCTGTGCAAGGTGACGAACGATGAGGATGTCCTCGAATATGCAGGCGCTTTCCTGCAACTCTACCGCGAGGAAGCTTTCTATCT
>QKII01000299.1 GCA_003249625.1 Propionivibrio sp.
GTCTCGGGCAGTAAAACAAAGCCCCGCCGGTTGAATACCGGCGGGGCTTTTTTACGATGCAACGTTGCGTGAAGTCCGGAGCGGACTCAGATCACGGTTTCGTCCTGCGTCTTGAAGCCGGCGAGCGCGTCAGAGAGGACTTGTGACACGGCTTCCAACTGAGAGGCAATCGTCGCAGCAATTTCCATTTGACTGGCGGTGGCCTCCGCCGTCGTGGCCAACGATTCCATGCTCTGTGCAATGTCGTGCGAGGCACTCGACTGTTCGCTGACCATAGTGGAAACGTCGTCGGCTTCGCGGGTGACGTTGGCGGCCAGTGCCTCGATTTCACCCAGCCCGGCCTGGACCTTGTTCATGCGCACGACGCATTCGTTCAGCGAGTCTTCACTTCCTGTCATCGCGTCCGAAACGCGGTCCGACTGCTGGCCGAGGCGTACTGTCGTTTCGCGGATGGAGTTGGCGGTTTCGCTGGAGCGATTTGCCAGTTTGCGTACCTCGTCGGCAACGACGGCGAAGCCGCGACCCTGTTCTCCCGCACGTGCGGCTTCGATGGCGGCATTAAGGGCTAGCAGATTGGTTTGTTCGGCAATTTCCGAGACCATGTTGACGAGCTGATCGATCTGGCTGACGTCAGCGATGAAGGATTTCGTCGTGCTGCTGACGGTCTCGATCGAGTCGGTCGTCCGCTTCAGCGATTCCGCGAGGCCATGCAGGTCGGCGGCACCGTCGGTAGTACGCTGCTGGACGTCGTGTGACGAAGTCTTCGAGCGCGCAGCATGGCTGGCTACTTCGTTGATCGAAACGGAAATTTCCTCAACAGCCGCCGCGACCTTCTCGGTGACGTCCTGCTGCATCTGTATCTGGCCGTTCGTCTGGAGAACGACCGAGCCCAGTTCGTGCGCAGAGGCGCTCATCTGCCCGGCCTCTTTCTTGAAGTCGACGAACATCTTGTGCAGCATGCCGAGAAAGGTGTTGAACGCTCCTGCGACACGGGCCAGTTCATCGCCACTTGATGTGTCCAGACGGATCGTGAGGTCGCCTTTTCCGGCAGCAAGTCCTTCGGCCATGCTGGCAAAGGCGTCGAGTCTGCTGGAGACCACCTTGCGGATGGCCAGCGTCAGCGCGGCGGCCAGCAGGGCGACACCAACGACACCTGCGGCGACTACGACCAGCACCATGGAATTGGCCAGCGACAGCATTTCATCCGCCGAGGTGTAGTCGATTCCGACGAAGATAGCGCCGCCGCGACCTCCATCGAAGGCGACAGGCAGGTAGGTTGCCATGTGCGGCCGGTTGAAGAGTTCGATCGGTCCAGAATAGGCCTTGCCGGATCTGAGTGCTTTTGCGGCGGCTGAATCCGGCGTGAGTGTTGTACCGATTGCGCGGCTGCCGTCTTCTTTTTTGAGCGTCGTGGTTGCACGGACAAATTCCCCGTTGCGGTAAACGAACAGCGTGGCGACGATCTTGCCGTTATCGGTAAGCGGGTCGAGCAGGTCGGGCTTGGCGAGGTTTTCGTCGCTCCAGCGGGCAACATCAGCGAAATTGCCTTTGAGCATTGAAGCGAGTGATTTTGTCTCCGACTGCAGCGCCTTGTCCGCCATTTGCGGAATCATGTAGCCTTTGATGAAGGCGACGATGGCTGCAATCACCACGAGCGCGGCGACGCAAGACCATGTCAGCAGCTTGGCAGAAATCGAGTTCAGCGTGAGTTTCATTCGGTGTCCATGTTCGAAAAAAAAGGGCCCCTCCGGCGAGATAGGTGCCGGTCTTAAGCGAATGGTTTGGGTTGTTGCCATGTTGGAGTCGGGGCGCAATCGGGCAGCGCTTGACCCGGATGCGAATTCGACGGGCGAAACGCGTGCGGATCCGACAAAGAATGGCCAATTATAAGCGAAGGACGTGGCTTCAGCCCGACGGTGTCGGCGATCGAAGAAACTTGGTTGTTGAAGGTCGCTGCGTGCCGGTCAGGCAGGAAGCGGTACCGGCGTCGTCGGTGCACTGCCGGTTTCGAGATAGACGCGGCAGCGTTCCAGGTAATCGCTTGTGCTTTTGGGCATCGGCGTACGGGCACGGGTAATGAAGAAGATCAGATCGCGCCCGGCGCGGATCAGCTTTAACCCGTCCGAGATGCTGTGTCCGTCGGAAATGTCGTAGATTACTTCGGCCCCCTCGTCGGGCGCGAAATTGGCGAGACGTTCGGCGGCGGTGACGAGCTGCGGCCAGACATCGAAAATGTCCGGGTCGGTACGCAATGTCTCGGTCTTGATCCGCGCCCCGCGGGCAAAGTCGCGGATCAGCGGCTCGATCCCGGCAAAGGCCGGAATCCGGGTAAAGATGTCCACCATGCCGTCGGCGATCCGGTCGATGTCTCGCTTGGTCTGGCCGATCTTGATGTAGCGGCTTTCGTAGAACTCCTCGATCGGTGTGGTAAAGGCGCGGAACGGTTCCCCCCACAGTTCGTCGATGCCTTCCTCGCCGCTGCGGTGCAGGACAAAGCGGCCGAGTTCCATGGCTTCCAGCAGGCAACGGCCGCATTCGCGCATCAGGGCGTCGCTGCTCTTGATCTCGACGCCGCATTCCTGCAAGTCGACGAGGTTGCGGAAAATGTCGGCAGCCCGGTTGAACAGCGCTCCGGCGAGCATGCCGGCCTTGACCCGTTTGATCGCCGGATCAGTCTCTTCCTCGTAACTGCTGCGTGCTTCCGCCAACCGTGTGCCGGGAATGTTCAGACCGTGCTCGGTATGGTTGAACAGGCGCCGGGTCAGTGCGTCAATCAGGCGCCGCTTGGCTTCCAGCGAGTTGCCCGGGGTTGGGTAGGTGCGAATCCAGTAGCCATCGTAAAACACGCGCTCACGACCATCGAGGACACGCCGGGTGCCTTCCGGCGGGCAATCCTCCGGGAGCAGGTTTTTTTCCGAGAGATCCTGATTCATGTGGTCGTTGATACGGCTCGTTCGTTGGTCGGTCGGCATGGTGTCACCGAAAACCGACGGATTGTAAGGCCATCGTACCGTTATGACGAAGCTTCAACTGCCTTGGGGACGGTCAACGGTGGTAATGGTGTTGTATCCGCAAGACAGTGAGTTCCGCCGAGATGGGGGAAGGAACCTTCTTGCTTTTGAAGGAAATTGGCCCGTTCTGTTCCCGTAAGGAGGGAGCAGAACGGGCCAATGGTTCGTTGCGACTACGGGCTTTTCAGTCCGGAACTACTGCATTATTTCCCGATGCTCTTCAGGTAGTCCTGCTCGAACTTCGTCATGAACTCCTTGGCGGCCTTCTGATCCATGAAGGAGGGGAGCAGCTTGAACTTGCCGATGTAGTCCTTTTGCCATGCTTCGGATTCGGAAACAGCCTTGAAGGCATTGCTCCAGTAGGCCGCAGCCGCCGGGCTCATGGTCTTCGGACCGACGACGCCACGCCATACAGGAAATTCAACATCCTTGTAGCTGCCGACTTCCGACAGCCGCGGAGCGGAACTCAGGTTGCCGCTGAATCGCGTTGTCGACAAGGCGAGAACCGGGGTGAGTTTCCCTGCGGCGACATATTGATCCGCTGCGGCGGGTTTGGACATCACGAGGTCAACGTGTCCGCCCAGAATGGAAGTGATGGCGGCGGAGGTGGAGTCGTTGACGATAAAGGCCAACTGATCTTCCGTGAACTTGAGTTCCTTGATCAGTTTCTCGTAGGTAGCGATGTCATCCCCCTTGGAACCCGCAATAACGATTTTCTCACCGCCATTTACTGCCTTGATGACATCGGCAAAGGTCTTGTGCTTTGCAGATTCACCAATGAACAGAAGTTGCTTGTCCTGGGCCATGATGGCGATGGGGGTAAAGTTGGCCAGGCGGTTCGAGGTGTTCTTGACCATCGGCATGAGGTCGCCGCTGTTGAAAGTCAGCAGGGTATGGTCTGCACGCTTCCCGGCAGCCGTCCGGCTCACGTTCAGTCGTCCGACTTCGCCGCCGCCGTCCGTCTTGTTGGTTACGAGGAAGGTCTTCTCGTTTGCCAGGTTTGCCTTGGTCATGGCGTCGGAAATGAAACGCGTGTAGATGTCGCTGCCGCCGCCGGGGCTGGAGGTGACGACCCATTCGATGTCTTTCGTGGGCTTGAAGTCTGCTGCGCTTGCCGAAAACGGAGCGCCAATTAGTGATGCGACTGCTGCAATTGCCAGGATTTTCTTCATCTCAACCTCCCGTGGGTAAAAAACTCAACAAAACAACGAACAAAACAACATCAAACAATTGTCTGGATCAACACCGCCTCATTTGGCTGTTTCCAGTTTCGCGCGGCTGAACCGGCTGAAAATAATGCGGGCCGTCGGGAATAGCAATATGACAATGAACACGGTCATGAAAGCGAGCGAAATGGGGCTGTCGAAGAAGATGTCCAGACTGCCGCGCGAAATGATGAAGCTCTTGCGCATGTTCGATTCAAGCATCGGAGCCAGTACGAAGGCCAGCAATACCGGCGCGGCGGGATAGCGGAACTTGTGCATCACATACCCCATGACGCCTGAGATGAGCATGATCAGCACGCCGTACATCGAGTTGCTCGTGCTGTACGAGCCCACGACACAGATGACCGTGATGCAGGGGATGATGAGCCGAGTCGGGACGGACAGAATCTTGATCAACAAGGGAATGACGCCCCAGGCGCACATCAGTGCCACCACGTTGGCGAGGAACAAGGAAGCAATCAGCCCCCAGGCAAAATCTGGTTCGTTGGTGAACAGCAGCGGACCTGGGTTCAAACCCCAGAGCATCAGACCACCGAGGAGAACAGCACCGGTGCCCGAACCCGGAATGCCCAGGGCCAGGAGCGGGGCGAAGGAGCCCGCCGCCGCGCCGTTGTTTGCAGCTTCACAGGATGCGATTCCCTCGACGGCACCGCTGCCCAGCGGTTCTTCATTCTTGAATGACTTCTGGACCGCGTACCCCATGAATGACGCCGCTGTGGCACCCGCGCCGGGAAGAACGCCCATAAAGGTACCGAGGACACCAGAACGCAAAGCGGGAGGAAGCAGCCGCTTCAGGTCATGCTTCGTCAACAGCGATCCGCGGAGAGTTAGTTTCGCGGAAACCTCTTTCGCCTTGATGAGGCGCTCGTCCATCAGGATCATGACCTGGGAGAAGCCAACCATGCCGATTACGAAGGGTGTGAAGGGAATGCCGCCGAGTAGATACTCGTTGCCGAAATCGTAGCGTGGGCTGCCAGTCAGCGTATCCATGCCCATGCAGGCGAGGAGGATGCCGAAGAGTGTCAGCAAGAGTCCCTTGCTTGGGTTCTCGCCGACCAGCCAGCCAATCGAGGTCATTGCGACCAGGAGCAGCGCGGTCATTTCCGAGGGGCCGAACTTGAGACCGATATTCGCGAGGGCCGGACCGGTGAAGGTGAGGATGATCATGCCGATGAAGCCGCCGACGAACGACGAGAAATTGGAAACCAGCAGGGCCTGGCCGGGACGCTTGCGGACGGTAGCCATCGGGTAGCCGTCCAGCGCGGTCATCACCGCAGGGCTGTCGCCGGGGATGTTAAGCAGGATCGCGCTGAAGGCGCCGCCGAACATGTTTGCGTAGTACAGCGAGCCGAGCATGATAACGGCCGTGGTCGGATTGAAGCTATAGGTTAGCGGCAGCAGCAGCGCGACACCCGCCAGTGAGCCAATTCCGGGCATGGCGCCGACGATTAGCCCCAGAATGGCGCCGAGAAAGGTGACAAAGATGTTTTGCCAGGTCAGCAGGACCGAAAAGCCCTGCAGAAGCATGTTGATGTTTTCCATTCGACCCTCGTTATTCAGTGATGGCTTCGTAGATGAGCCCTTGCGGGAAGGGGACGCCGAGCCAGAGGACGAAACAGCCGATCACGATCGCCATGATGACGGTCGTCGTGATCAACGTGGTTTTCCAGTTGTATTTCTCGAAGAAGCGTAGCCACAGAACCACATAGAGCGCGAGGCTAGGTACCATGCCGAGCAAGAGCGTGGATCCGAGGATCAGGACAACACCAAAGGCGGGAAGCCAGTTGATGAGTGGTAAAACGGGCCGTTTTTCGGAGAATGACTGAAAGAACGTCATGATGCTCACGAGGAGCAATGCTGTCGCGATTACGACCGGAAAGAAACCTGACATCGGACCCTTGGCGTCGTGCCAGAACCCGTATTTCGACAGGCCGAGCCAGAGAAAAACGCCGGCCATCGCCGCTGTGGCCAGCGGAATCATCTGGTTCAGACCAAATTTTTTGGTCTGTGCTGCTTCATTCGCCATGCTTACCCTCCAGTTTCAGCATATCGGCAGACGAGGGGGCGCCTTTTTAACCCCCGTCCATTCAAGCAATATATTACGAGCTCTTCTTAGCGCTTATATTTCTTGCGGCCATGCGGGCGGCGAGGAGAATCGCTGCCTTGCTGGCACCCGGATTGGCGATGCCCTTGCCCGCAATGTCGTAAGCGGTGCCGTGTGCCGGCGTGCAGATCGGGAACGGGAATCCACCCATCATGGTGACCCCGCGGTCGAAACCCATGAGTTTCATGGCGACCTGGCCCTGATCGTGATACATGCTCAGCACACCATCGAACTGACCGTTGCGTGCACGCAGGTAGACGGTGTCGGCCGGGTAGGGGCCCTCGGCATTGATTCCCTTCTGCACGGCCAGACGGACGGCAGGCTCGATGATGTCGATTTCCTCGTTGCCGAAGTTTCCGCCATCGCCAGCGTGCGGATTGAGGCCGGCGACGGCGATGCGCGGCGAGGCGAATCCCGCCTCGCGCATGCAGCGATCGGCAAGTTCCAGTTCAGCGACGATGCCTTCGATTGTCAGGGAACCGGCAACCGCCGAAAGCGGAATATGTGACGTGACACGGCAGTTCCAGAGATTGTCCAGAACGTTGAATTCGCGTGCGGCGCCCTTGAAGTTGGTGATGTCCGCAGCGTAGCGGATTTCATCGTCGTAGTTCGGATAGACGTAACGCATCGCCTTCTTGTTGAACGGCGTGAAGCAAACTGCATCGGCACGGCCTTCGTGGGCCATCAGCAGGGCACGACGGAAATTTTCGAGTGCGAAGGCGCCGCCCTCTGGCGTGGCTTCTGCGCGCTTGACGTCGCGTGGGTCAAGGTGGGCCAGATCGACGAAAACAGGCCGTTCGCCCACTTCGTAGGACGAATCCGCCGAAACAAATTCGACATCGGGCGTGAGTCCGGCGATCCGGGCTCCTTCGTCCAAGATGCGCCGGTCGCCAAAGACCACGAAGCGCGCCGCGGAACGAATCTCTTGGTCGTTGAGCAGTATGGCGGTCAGTTCCGGGCTGATCCCCGCTGGATCGCCCATGGCTAACGCGATGGTGGGTCGAATGTCCGCCGAAGCTGAAGTTTTGTCTGTCACGTTTTTCCCCTTGAAAAATTTCGAGAGATGATGCAACAGGGAAATAAAGCATGTCAAGTTACGAATGAAGAACTCAAAATTCTGAATTCAGAATGTAGTTCTATTAAAAACATCGTCGAGCGCCTATACTCTCCTAGCCGAACGACAGTGTTTTTCACTTCAGATAGCCGGTGATTTTGTTGGGGCCCCAGAAAGGTTCGGGGCTCTTCACCGTGTTGCGAAACGCCTCAAGAGATCCGTTCTTGTCATGAATAGATATGTGAACGCACAAAACGACATGTCCTCAATGTCCTCACCTTCCTCGCGCTCCGAAGTCATTCCCATCGCACGCCCGACGCTGCACGCTATCGTTGTTTCCCGAATACGGGACATGGTCATTGATGGAACGTTGCCAGCCGGGGGGCGGATTCACGAGGGGCAACTCGGCGAGCAACTGGGAGTTTCACGGACGCCGCTGCGGGAGGCGCTAAAGGTGTTGGCTTCGGAGGGATTGGTCGAGTTGATCCCCAGTCGCGGGGCGGTGGTCACGACCCTTACGCCAAAAGCGGCGCAGGACATGCTTGACGTGCTCAAGGAACTGGAGGCGATGGCTGCCTCGTTGATCTGCGAGAATGCCTCCGACGAGGAGATCGAAGAGATCTGCCGTCTGCACGAAGAAATGCTGGGTTTTTATGCGATCAGGTCGCGTCTCCAATATTTCAAATTGAATCAGGAGATTCACTCGCGACTTGTTTCCCTGGCGGGGAACGAGTCACTTTCTCTTGTCTACGAAATTCTCCAGACGCGAATGAAACGGATCCGCTTCATCGGCGACCGGAAAGACGACTCCTGGCGTGCGGCAGTAGAAGACCACGAGAAAATAATCAAGGCGCTGAAGTCCCGTGACGGCTCGGCACTCGCGCAAAGCATGGTCGAACATGTTTCCAGTTCATGGGACCGGATCAAGAGCGCGCTTTGAGCGCTCAGTGAGGCATTTCGCCGGGTTCAAGCGCCATATCGCGCAAGAACCTGTTAGTGGCCTTGCGCCGCCTGGCGTAGGCCCAAATACCGCCGTTGCCGTAACCCGAGCGCCTCGTTGAAAACGAGGGCACCAATGACCAGCAGGCCGCCGGTCAATGTGGCTGGGGCTGGCTGTTCTCCGGCGCCAAGCCAGGCCCAGGCGACGCCAAATACCACTTCGAGCAGACCAAGCAGTGCGATCTCAGGGGCTGGCAGTGCCCTCGACAGATGGACAACCAGCAGGCAGGGCGCGGTCAACTGAACAACCCCGAGGAGTGCCAGCAAACCGATGTCGTGTGCGGAGGCGGTGAGCGGCCAGGCCAGCGGCAGAGTTACGCCGGCCGACAGTACGGCACCGATCAGCACTGCCGGCAACATGTCCGATGGCTTGGTCGATTCTTGGTGGCTGTTGGCATTGGACTGCAGGAGCGTCCAATTGACCGACGCGGCAAGCGGCACAGCGAAAGCAACCAACGTTCCGGTCAGCGAGGTACCGGTCAGCGCATCCTGACCAAACATCCACGCAATCCCGGTGCCTCCGAGGGCGATGGCTACCCACGTTCTTCCCGGCAAACGGTGACCTAGAAACAGACGGGCGAACAACGCCGTGACCAGCGGTCCGACAGCCAGTGTGACGAGCACATTGGCGACGCTGGTGAGCGTCAGGCCGATCATGAAGGCGGTATACATCGTTCCCCAACAGCATCCCGAGACCCACAACGGCCAGCGCGCGCTGGCGAGACTGCGCCAGAATGCCGCTCCGCGCATGATGCTCAGCGAGGCGCCGAGGGTCAGTGCAACAAAAAAGCTGCGCCAGAATGTGACCTCGAAGCTGCGCGCGGCGTCAAGATGTCGGGTGACGACGCCGGCGATGCTCCACAGAAGGGTGGCAAGGATCATCAGCGCGACGGCGCGGCGGTGAGTCATCAGAAAACCTACTGGTCGTGATTTGGTTCGCGTCGAGCAGAGCCATGCCGAGCGCAGGCTGGCAAGTATCCGCGAGACCGGCGCAGGTGGTCAATTGATTTTCTGGTGTTGTTCCTGTTCTGCTTTCCGGCCTACGTCAGTCGATCAGTTCCGCCGGTTCTGCGTGGATCAGCTCGATGCCATGGCGATCCAGAAAGCGCCTTTCATTTTCCGAAGGATCTTCGATCATGGCCCACCCCGCCTGTTCGGCGGCCCCGTAGATCAGGTCTGAGAGCACCATTCGTTCGGTGTCGCGGTTCAGGCGCAGGCCGAGCAGAAGATAACGCTTGTTCTGGCGCAGCGTCTTGACGAACGAGGGAACCCCGAAGCCGCCCATCAGCTCCGTGAGGTAGTCGACGTAGTCCGCGTCCGAAGCGATGTAACTCGGTTTGGGGCGAGGGCAACCCATCGGCTTGAAGAGAATCGGCAGTCTGGCGTCGGCGTTTTCCGGTTCGACGGGTGTATAGACGGCGCCATCGCTTGCGTACAGTTTGAAACGGTAATCCGTGCCGCCGATGCGCGCGCAGCCGAGGATCAGCGTGTGCGGTACGCCGGCGTAACTGTCGAGCAACTGCGTGTCGCGGTTGATGTCGATGACGTACGGTGGACGGATTTCCTTCAACCAGTCGTGGACCGATGCGCGCGTCCAGTTCGTTTCGCCGTAGGTTGTGTTCAGAAAGCGCGTCACGGCCTGCCGGCCACGTTTCAGTTCGATATTCATCGCTGCACGAGAGAATTCGTACATCAGCTTCGGCGCCATCGGCCGGCCGCCGTTCATGGCCAGGATCAGTTGGTCGCTGGTCGCGGGAATTGGCGTGCCGGTGGTAACGTTCACCACGTCGGCCAGGACGCCGTGGCCGAGGCAGGGAACAATGCTTCCGTCGCGCAGACCAGTGAGGAGGGTGGTGCGGAGTTGGGCATCCATATGGAATCCTCATGTTGAGTGAGTCTTGCCCATGCAAGAAACGCTCCGTGGCAGAAAAGTTGGTATTCCGCGTGGTTTTGTCGTATTTGCGACAAATGGAGACGGAGGTATGCCACGTCTATTGTTCTATTCCAATGGGAATTGATGATTCCGCGCTACACTTCGCGATCAGTCGGCAGCCTGTGATGGGATGTGACATTCCGTTAGTGCGGATCCCCGGAACACCTCTCGTCGTTATGACTGCCGCGCAGCGGCTGGTTTTCGAGTGCTGGCCTCGGTAGCGACTCCTGGTTTGAAGGCCCATGCAGACATCCGTGAAACAGGTATCTCTCCATCAATTCTCCGAGTGTGGCATGACCCGTCGGGTGGCGGGCTTTGTCGTCGTGGCCGGCTTGGCCTTGTTGGTCGGTGCATGCACCCTTGGTCCGGATTACGTACGCCCCGATGCTGGCGAGCCGGCCCTTTGGGTGGCGCCGTTGCCGCACGGCGGCAAGGCGTCCGCGATGGTCGACTGGTGGAAACAGTTTGATGATCCGCTGGTTGCCGAATTGATCGATCACGCCGAACATGACAGTCCGACACTCGATCAGGCGCTCGCGCGTATCCGTCAGAGTCGCGCCGGAGTTGCCTCGGCGCGTAGCGCGCTGTTTCCGGCCGTGTCACTTGGTGCCAGCCGTACACGCAGTGGGGAGAGTCCGGTTGCCTATGAGCAGACGGTAGGGCGTGGAGTGTTTGACGCGGCTTGGGAAATCGATCTGTTCGGTGGCAACCGGCGCGCTGCCGAGGCAGCCCGGTCACGGCTGGACGGTGCCAAAGCGGCGTGGCATGACGCGCGCGTGTCGTTGGCGGCGGAGGTGGCGCTTGAGTATCTCGGACTGCGCACCTGCGAAGCACGGCTCGCAGACGCCGAAGACGATCTGACTTCCCGGCGTGCGACAGATCGCCTGACGAGTGAAAAAGCGCGGGTCGGTTTCGCGGCTCCGGCCGATGCGGCGCTGGCGCAAGCGAGTGTGGCCGACGCCGCGGCGCGGCTGCTTGCACAGCGCGTGGAATGCAGCGTCAATGTCAAGTCGCTGGTGGCGTTGACAGGCCTGTCCGAGACCGATTTGCGCGAACGGGTCAGCCTCCGGAAAGGACAGTTGCCTCAGCCCGCCGGGCTAGTCGTCGATGCGTTGCCCGTCCGCGTGTTGAGCGCGCGGCCCGATATCGCAGTTGCCGAGCGAAACCTGGCTGCTGCCAGTGCCGGGATCGGTGTGTCCGAAGCGGCCCGCTGGCCGCGTCTGAGTCTGAGCGGGTTTGTCGGTCGCCAGCATCAGACCGTTGACGGTATACAGGCGAGCGGTCGTGTATGGTCATTTGGCCCTTCACTTGATCTGCCTCTTTTCGACGCAGGCCGCCGCGCCGCTGACGCCGATGCGGCGCGCGCCGTTTACGACGAGGCGCTGGCCGCGTACAAGGGCGCCGTGCGCCGTGCCGTGCGCGAAGTCGAGCAGGCACTGGTGCGCCTCGATGCGGCGGCGGAGCGGGAAGCCGACGCGCGCGTGGCAGCGCGCCGTTACGACGAGACTTTCGTCGCGGCGGAAAAGCGCTGGCAGGCGGGCATCGGTTCTCAATTGGAATTGGAAGAAATTCGACGGCTGGCGGTTGCTGCGCGCAGCCAGCATGTCGGCGTGCAGTACGACGGTGTGGCCGCGTGGATCGCTCTCTATCGGGCAATTGGCGGTGGCTGGTCAACGGACGCCAATTCTCCCGCTTCCTCCTTCAACGACTAACGACAGGCTCTTTTCATGAAACCCGGTTTTTTCTCACACCGTATTGTTGCCGGCTCCGTCGTTGTGCTGTTGTGCGCTGCGGCGATCGGTCTTGTTTCGCGCTCGTCAGCGCAAGATCAAGAGCGCTCCGAGAAAGTGGCTGTCTCCGCCAAGGCCGCCCTGACTGTTACGACCGTGCGTCCCGAGTCTGACGAATGGACGCGACAGCTTTCCGCCAGCGGGAACATTGCGGCTTGGCAGGAGGCGGTCATCGGTAGCGAAATCGGTGGCCTGCGCATGATCGGCGTGGAGGTCAACGTCGGCGACCGGGTGCGCAAGGGCCAGGAACTCGCGCGACTACAGAGCGATACGGTCGGTGCCGAGCGCGAGCAGACCCGCGCCAGCCTGACCGAAGCCGAGGCCGCGGCCGCCGAGGCACGGGCCAATGCCGATCGCGCTCGCCAGATCGAGGCGAGCGGTGCGCTCTCGGCGCAGCAGATCGCGCAGTACCTGACCGCCGAACTGACAGCGAGGGCGCGCGTCGATGTCCTCAAGGCACGGCTCAAGTCGGACGATCTGCGGCTCGCGCAAACGCGCATCCTCGCGCCCGACGACGGTACCATCACCGCGCGTTCGGCGACGCTCGGTGCGGTTGTCCAGCAGGGACAGGAGCTGTTTCGCCTGATCCGCCGCGACCGGCTCGAATGGCGGGCCGAACTGCCTGCGGCGGATATCGACCGGGTCAAGCCGGGTCAGTCAGTCAGACTGACGACCGCGAGCAAGCGTACCGTGGCCGGTCGGGTGCGAATCGTTGCGCCAACCATCGATCCGCAGACCCGCAACGGCATCGTCTATGTCGACCTGGAGAATGCACGTGGTTCTGCTTCGGCCGGGATGTTCGCCAGTGGCGAGATCGAACTCGGCAAGAAGGCGGTTCTAACGTTGCCGCAGAGCGCGGTGCTTCTGCGCGACGGGTTCAGCTATGTATTCCGTGTGGGGGACGACAATCGGGTAACCCAGACCAAGGTCGAGGTTGGCCAGCGTTCCGGCGACCGTGTGGCGATATCCCGCGGGCTTGAGCCGGGGGCGGTTGTCGTGGCGTCTGGGGTTGGCTTCCTCGCTGACGGTGATTTGGTGCGCGTGGTTCCGGTGCAAGGAAAGTGAAGAGGTCGGGG
>QKII01000408.1 GCA_003249625.1 Propionivibrio sp.
GTGTGGAGGTCATCGAGACGCCGGACACCGAAGGCGAACTGGCGCTGAAGAAAGGCTGGCCGTCGATGCTGCGCGGCTACCTCAACAACGAGGATCGTTACCGCCAGTGTTTTGCAGGCGAGTGGTATCTGACTGGCGACCTCGCGCGACGCGACGCCGACGGCTACTACTGGTTCGTCGGCCGTGCCGATGACGTGATCAAGTCGGCCGGACACCTGATCGGCCCCTTCGAGGTGGAAAGCGTGCTGATCGAGCACCCCGCCGTTGCCGAGGCCGCTGTCATCGGCAAACCGGACGAAATCGTAGGCGAGATAGTCAAGGCCTTCGTCTCGCTCAAGCAGGACTTTGCGGAAAGCGAGGCGTTACTCCAGGAGATTCTCGCCCATGCCCGTCGGCGCCTCGGCGCCGCCGTGGCTCCCAAGGAAATCGCCTTCGTCGCGACCCTGCCCCACACGCGCAGTGGCAAGATCATGCGCCGCCTGCTCAAGGCACGCGAAATGGGACTCCCCGAAGGCGACACATCCACCCTGGAAAGTGGAGGCTGACCATGCCAACAACGCCCGTCAAAAAGGAATTTGCCCACCGCCTGCTCGCGGACATGCTGCGCATCCGGCGCATGGAGGAAAAATGTGCCGAGCTGTATGGTGCTACCAAGATACGCGGTTTCCTGCACCTGTACATCGGCGAGGAAGCCTGCGCCGTCGGGGCGATGCATGCGCTTGCCGAGCAGGACAACATCGTTGCCACCTACCGCGAGCACGGCCACGCGCTGATCCGAGGTGTGTCGATGGATGCCATCATGGCCGAGATGTTCGGCAAGGCGGCCGGCTGTTCGCGGGGGCACGGCGGTTCGATGCACCTCTACGACGCACAAAAGCGCTTCTACGGCGGCAACGCCATCGTCGGCGGGGGATTGCCGTTGTCGGTCGGACTCGCGCTTGCCGACAACATGCATGGCCGGAAGGGCGTTACCGCCTCGTTCTTCGGTGACGGAGCAGTCGCCGAAGGTGCCTTCCACGAGTCGATGAACCTTGCCGCGCTGTGGCACCTGCCCGTGCTGTTCTGCTGCGAAAACAATCTCTACGGCATGGGTACGGCACTGGCGCGCTCCGAGTCGCAGACCGACCTGTCCGCCAAGGCGGCGAGCTACAGGATGGCCACGGCGAGTGTCGACGGAATGGACGCCCTCGCCGTGTACAAGGCGACACGCGAGGCCGCCGACAAGGTGCGCGCAGAGGGCGAGCCATTCTTCCTCGAATTGCGGACCTACCGCTTCCGTGCCCACTCCATGTTCGACCCTGACCTTTATCGCGACAAGGATGAAGTCGAGGCCTGGAAACAGCACGACCCTATCACCGGGCTGGAAGCTCGTCTGCGTGGCAAGAGACAGCTCAGCGACACCGAGCTTGCCGCGTTGGAAGCCGCCGCACAGGCGGAAGTAGCAGCAGCAGTGGAATTCGCCGAAGCTGCCGAATGCGAAGCTGTCGGGGATCTGCTGAAGGACGTCACGACCCCCGCCGTCAAGGGAGATCAGCCATGAAGATCACCTACCGCGAAGCCATGCGCCAGGCGCTGCACGAGGCGCTGAGCAACGACCCTCGCGTGTTCCTGATGGGTGAGGATGTCGGCAAGTACGGCGGCAGTTATGCCGTGTCCAAGGGCTTCTTCGACGAATTCGGCCCGGAACGGATCCGCGACACGCCGCTGTCCGAGCTCGGTTTTGTCGGCGCCGGCATCGGTGCCGCGCTTGGCGGAATGCGCCCGATCGTCGAGGTGATGACGGTCAACTTCAGCCTTCTGGCTCTGGACCAGATCGTCAACCTCGCATCGCTGCTACGCCACATGTCGGGCGGGCAGTTCTCGGTGCCTCTGGTGGTACGCATGGCGACTGGCGCCGGTCGCCAACTCGCGGCGCAGCACTCGCACAGCCTTGAGAACTGGTACGCGCATATCCCCGGGATCCGAGTATTGGCGCCGGCCACCGTCGGCGACGCGCGCGGCATGCTTGCTCCGGCGCTCGCCGACCCCGACCCGGTCGTCATTTTCGAGCATGCCCAGCTCTACAACATGGAGGACGAACTGCCCGAGCCGTGGCAATGCGACATCAGCCGCGCCGCGGTACGGCGGAGCGGCTCGCAGGCCAGCATCATCACTTACGGCGGCAACCTGCCGAAAGCACTGGAAGCCGCAGAAACACTCGCCACCGCGGGCATCGACGTGGAAGTGGTCGACCTGCGTGTGTTGCGACCGCTCGACATGGACTCCGTCGCCGCCTCGGTGCGCAAGACCCATCGCGTAGTCGCTGTCGACGAGGGATGGAAAAGCGGCAGCCTCGCCGCCGAGATCGTGGCGCGGATCGCCGAGGACTGTCTGTACGATCTCGACGCCCCGCCGGTGCGCGTATGCAGCGCCGAGGTGCCGATGCCGTACGCCCGCCACATGGAGGAAGCCGCGTTGCCACAACCCGAGAAGATTGTCGCCGCCGTGAAGGAGTTGCTCCATGCTTGAATTCAAACTGCCCTCCCTCGGTGCAGACATGGACGAGGGGAAACTGATCGAATGGAAGGTCAGGCCCGGCGACCAGGTGACGAAAGGACAAGTTGTCGCCGTCGTTGACACCAGCAAGGCTGCGATCGATGTCGAAATCTGGTTCGACGGAACGATTCGCGAGTTGCTGATCGAGCCCGGCAAAAAGATTCCGGTCGGCACCGTCCTCGCGACCTTAAACGCACCGGGCGAAGAATCCGGACCGACAACGCCGGCGCGGCGCCGCATATCACCCGCTGCGCGCAAGCGTGCCGAGCAAGCCGGGGTTGACCTCGCGAAGATCGGCGGCACCGACTCCAACGGCGCAATCACGCTGGCAGACGTCGAACAGGCCGCAGCCCGTCACGTGCCCGCTCCTCCGCAGCCCGCAGCAACGGACCGCAACGCGGAAATGCGCCAAGCCATCGCCGCCGCGATGAGCCGATCGAAGCGAGAAATTCCGCATTACTACCTTTCGGAGACGGTGCCGATGCGCCGAGCGCAGGACTGGCTGACGGCCACCAACGCCGGACGCCCGATCACCGACCGCCTGCTGATGGCCGCCGTGCAGTTGAAAGCCGTGGCAATCGCGCTCAAAAAATTCCCGGAGATGAACGGTCATTACCGCGACGGCGCCTTCCATCCGGCCGCTGCGGCGCACATCGGCATGGCCATCTCGTTACGCCAGGGCGGTCTGATCGCGCCGGCGCTCCACGATGTCGGCGAAAAATCGCTCGACGAGCTGATGCGCGACCTGACCGACCTCGTCCAACGAACACGCGCCGGCACGCTGAAGAGTTCCGAGATCACCGAGGCCACGATTACCGTCACCAATCTCGGCGACGGTGGCGTTGAGGCTGTCTACGGCGTCATCTACCCGCCCCAGGTGGCACTCGTCGGCTTTGGCCGCATCGCCCCCCGCCCGTGGATAGAGAATGATGCGCTCGCCGTCGTGCCGACCGTCACCGCCAGCCTGTCTGCCGACCACCGTGCCTCGGACGGCCACCGTGGCGCGCTGTTCCTGGCCGAGCTGCGCGACTGGCTGCAGCGGCCGGAAGAACTTTGAACTCGGGTTGAACTGCGGAGGACGCCATGAACGACGACGAACTGCGGTCGATAGTCATCGCCACGCTGAAAGGCATCGCCCCCGAAATCGAGGACGACGAACTGCGCGACGACAAGCCCTTGCGCGATCAGGTCGATCTTGATTCGATGGACTGGCTGCGCTTCCTGATCGGTCTGCACGGCAAGCTGTCCGTGGACATCCCGGAGACCGATTATGCCGGCCTGGTGACGCTGCAGGATCTGCTGACCTACCTCAAAGCCAAGCGCTGAGGGGGAGAGCGAACCGCCTCCGCAACTCCTCGTGCGTCAGCGCGGCGGTATCGATTTCCATGCACGCCTTCCGCTCCGCGTCCGCGAGGGGCTCCTGCGATTTTTTCTGTTGCTCGAGAACGGCAGCGTCTGCCTCGGAGGCATCGCTTTTCTCACTCGCTCGTGCCAATAGACGCCGCTGCAAAACCGACTCGGGCGCACGGCACGCGACAAGCGCGAAAGGAACACCCAGTTCGCCGGCCAGTCGCCTGAACCTCTCCCGCTGCCACGCCTTGAGGCTGGCCGCATCGATGACCAGCGGGAAGCCGGCCTCCAGCACAGTGCGTGCCAACTCGGCCAGACGTGCATAGGTGGCTTCGGTCACCGCTTCGCCGTAAAGACCACCGCCGATCGGCGCCCGGCTTTTCTCCTGCGCCGACATGCCGCCCAGTCGCTTGCGTTCGACGTCGGAACGCAGACGCACCGCGCCGGTCGCTTCGAGCAGCGTCTGCGACACCCAGGTTTTTCCCGAGCCGGACACGCCGTGCATTAGCACCACGAAGCGCTTTTTCTGTTTCCTGATCCGGTCGGCATAGGCCAGGTATTGATCGCAGACAGCCAGTTCGGTCGGCCGCGCAGCCGCATCCTCCTGCGCGGCGCGGATCGCCGCGACCTTGGCGCGTACCAGCGCCCGATACATCTGGTAGAAAGCCAGCAGCGGCAGTCCGGCAAAATCGCCACTGCGCTCCAGCCAGCGGTCGAGGAAGCGGCGGCTGTAGTCAGCCCGTCCCCGCTCTTCGAGATCCATCGCCATGAAGGCGACTTCGTTCATCACGTCGATCCAGCGCAGATTGGGGTTGAACTCGATGCAGTCGAAAATGACCGGTTGGCCGCCAACGAGCGCGACATTTCCCAAGTGCAGGTCGCCGTGGCACTCGCGCACCCGGCCTGCAAGCTTGCGGGCCGCAATCAGATCCGCAAGTTCCTGATGCCGATCTCGGCTCCACGCCTCAATTGCTCGCAAACGCCCCGCGCAGACGTCCGCAGGCAGGAGCCGGCGCAACTGCCTGAAGTTCTCCTCAACCGGCGCCCACGCCGCCGCTGGAGATCCGTAATCCATATCGGGAAGACAGGACTGTGCCCGCGCATGGAAATCGGCTACACGCTCGGCCAGCACGTCAATCACCTCCGGCGGCAGTCGGTGACGTGCCAATCGGTCGGAAAGCAACGCCGATTGGGCGAACCGGCGCATTTCCACCGCGTACTCGAGCGGCTCGCCAGTACCCGCGATCTGCGGCGCATCGTGCGCCCCTGTCAGCGCAACCACCGCCCGATAGAGTGCCGGCGCCAGGCGGCGATTTAGCCGCAATTCTTCCTCGCAACACCGACGCCGCTTTTCCAGCGTGCCGAAATCCAGAAAACCGAGATTCACCGCTTTTTTGATCTTGTACGCCGTCCTCCCGACGAGCAACACATAGGAAATGTGCGTCTCGATCAACCGCACCGCCCCTCTTGCCGCCAAGGTTCTTCGCAGCCCCGCCACCAACACTGACTGGGCGTGCTCGGCGTCTGTCAGCGCCTTGGCATCTGGCAACGGCAGGGAATCAACGCTCATGTCCTCCTCGCTTTCGGAAGCCTGCTTTACAGCGGCTCTCCATTTGAAGGCTAGATCAGCTGATAACGACTCGCAAACGGCGTTATTTGGGCGATGGCTTCGTATTGATGCGTCCTGCCTGCTTCGCTTCGCCCGACACATTATCCAATGTCCTGGAAACAACCAGACGCATCGGAGAGGTTGTGCAGCTGCTTTCGGCGCGCATGTCAGGCGCGTACAATCGGTGCGTCACCGCAGATCCAGCATCGACTATTGCTTGAGCCTTCACGACAGGCCGCCTCTTACGAGGCCGGTTGCCATGACGAGGTCACCGTTTTTGAAGATAACTCAGCTTCTTTTTTGTCTCGCACTGTGCGTTTTTATCGGCACGGCCCATGCGCGGGAGGTGCGTGTTGGCGTTTATTCCAACGAGCCGAAAATCTTCATTGATGCCAATGGCAAACCCGCCGGCATCTTGGTTGACGTCCTCCAGCGTATTGCCACGAGAAATGGCTGGACTCTCAATTACATGTCCTGCACCTGGCAGGAGTGTTTGGATGCGCTCCAGGGCGGGAAAATCGACTTGATGCCGGACGTGGCTTACACGCCGCAACGTGAGAAATTATTCGACTTTCACAAGACGCCGGCTCTGCATAGCTGGTCCCAAATATTCAGTCGCAAAGGGACCTCAATTTCTTCCGTGCCTAACCTTGACGGCAAACGCATAGCGGTTCTTGACGGAAGTATCCAGGCCGATTTTTTCGAGGATATGGCTAAAGGATTCGGAATCAAGATCGGGCTGATTCGCGCACGGACCTACGATGCGGCGTTCTCTCTGGTGCGCGACGGAGCAGCTGACGCGGCTATCACGAACAACCTGTATGGCGAATGGAACGCGTCGCGCCATCAGATGGTTGAGACTCCCATCGTATTTTTGCCAACCCAGCTCTATTTTGTGACAAACAAGGGACGCCATCCTGACCTGCTATCGGCTATTGATCAACAATTGGATGCATGGAAAT
This sequence comes from Propionivibrio sp., assembly GCA_003249625.1. The sequence goes on from QKII01000408.1 coordinate 6,457, forward strand.
CCAGCCCGAACTCGGAATACGTCCAGATCTTGAAGAAATGGCACGGCGCAATTCCGACAAAGGGGCTTCCCTCCTATGTCTGGCAAGTACTCGGAGTTTTGCTTGCCGCTCTATGCTCGGTCATCGTCATTGCCGCTTTTCTACGCCGGCAAATCAAAATCAAGACCTATCATCTGGAGGCCGAAAAATCACAGGTTAGTGCAATCCTGAACGCACTGCCTGACTTGTTGTTTGAGACAAGGTCGGACGGCTGCATCCTGAGTTATCACTCCCACTCGACAGACCTTCTGGCAGCGCCTCCTGAAGCCTTCCTAGGCAGGAAACTTCACGAGATCGTCCCGACAAATGTCCTGGCCGTTTACCAGGAGGCCATGCGTGAGGCCATGGCGAAAGGGGTGTCGATCGGCAAGCAATATGTACTCGACCTCGCAGGCGCCCAACGTTGGTTTGAACTGTCGACGTCGAAAAAGAAAACGGAAGAAGGAACGGATCCGCATTTCATTTCTCTTGCTCGCGACATCACTGATCGCAAGCAGGCCGAAACAAAAATCGCCCAATTGGCCTTCTTTGATCAATTGACCGGCCTGCCCAACCGGACACTCCTGCAGGATCGCATTAAACAGGCCATGGCCAGCAGCCAGCGAAGTGGCGGTTATTGCGCGTTACTGCTCATCGATCTTGACTACTTCAAGACCCTCAACGACACCCTTGGCCACGACATGGGCGATCTCCTGCTGAAGCAAGTCGCGAAGCGCTTGAATGAATGTGTGCGTGAAGAGGACACCGTGGCTCGATTCGGGGGCGATGAATTTGTCGTGATGCTGGTGAGTCTGGGGGAAAGCCTGAGCGAGGCGGCCTCCCGAGTCGAAATGATCGGAGGAAAGATTGGTACGGCACTAAACAAGACCTTCGAACTAAAGGATGCGACCTACCGTATTTCGATGAGCATTGGCGCCAGCGTCTTTCTAGGTCAGCAGACAGACGTTGACACACTGCTGAAACAGGCCGATTTGGCGATGTACAAGGCGAAGGATGCCGGGCGATTCAGTAACACCCTGCGATTCTTTGATCCGGATATGGCACGTGACGTCCTGAAACGCGCAACTCTGGAGAATGATCTCCATAATGCCATTCAGGAAAGACAATTTGTTCTCTACTACCAAGCACAGATCCAGGGCGGTCAGATAACGGGCGTTGAGGCCCTGCTACGCTGGCAACGCCCCGGGCAAGGGCTGGTACTCCCCGGCGAATATATTTCCGTAATAGAAGAGACTGGACTCATACGGCAGGTGGGGCAATGGGTACTGGAAACTGCTTGCCAGCAATTGGCAGACTGGTCTGACCATTCCGAGATGTCCCATCTCACGGTATCGATAAACATCAGCACACACCAGTTAAACCAAGAAGATTTTGTCGATCAGGTGTTAATGGCGCTTCAACGCAGTGGAGCGCCCCCCGATCACCTTAAATTGGAATTGACGGAGAGTTTGCTGGTAAACAATGTTGAAAAGACTATCGGCAAGATGAACACCCTGAAAGCGAAGGGCGTGGGATTCTCACTGGATGACTTTGGCACCGGCTACTCATCACTTTCGTATTTGAAGCGGTTGCCGCTCGATCAGTTGAAGATCGACCAGAGTTTCGTCAGGGATATCCTGACTGACCCGAATGATGCCGCGATTGCAAAAACAATCGTTCGCCTTGCCGAAAGTCTAGGGCTAGCGGTTATCGCGGAGGGCGTGGAGACCGTGGCGCAGAGGGATGTGCTCGCGCATCTTGGTTGCCACGCTTATCAGGGGTATTTGTTCAGCCGCCCTTTGCCGCTCGATGAATTTGAGGCGTACGCAAAACGCGGGCTTGATACTACGGGGATGAACATTAGATCCGGAGAAGCTGATGCCGATCAGGCTTACGGATGTATTGAACCCGTTTCATAAAAATCAGATCTTGAAAATAGACTGTGATTTGAGGAGTTGGGCAAACTCTGCTGACGAAACAGGATGGCTGAGCAGATAGCCTTGGACTTGATCGCACCCCCATGCTTTGAACGGTTCAAGCTGCATTTTTGTTTCGATTCCCTCTACGGTACTTCTCAGGCCTAGGCTCTTGGCCAGCGTAATGATGGTTTGGGCGATCGATAGCCCACTTCGGTCCTCCGAATGCATCGGGATAAATTCGCGGGCCACCTTGAGGTGATCGAGCGGTAGTCGCTGCAAGAAGCTGAGAGAGGAAAATCCAGTCCCGAAGTCATCGATCGACAGGTGAACACCAAGCCGTTTCAAGGCAACCATGCCATTTATCAGCGCATTCGAATCTTTCTGCAAGATGCGTTCGGTCAACTCCAGTTCCAGCAGATGGGGAGGCACTTCTGTTTCAACCAGGATGCGTTCCACCATGGTTATGAAGTTTATGTCCTGGTATTGTGTTGCAGAGACGTTTACAGCGATCTGTGGCGGTTGCAGCCCTGCCTGACGCCAGGCTGAGATTTGGTTACATGCCGCGCGGATTGCCCATTCGCCCAAAGGGATGATCAGCCCGGAGTCTTCCGCCACCTGGATGAACTCGTCAGGAGACACACGGCCAAGGTCGGAATTGGTCCACCGGGCAAGAGCTTCGGCACCAACGATGCGTCCGCTGGCCATGCCGACCTGGGGCTGATACACCTGTTGCAATTCGCCCTGTTCGATCGCTCTTCTCAGCCTGGTCTCGACAGCCAGGTAGCGACTTGCGCGCTGGTTCAGTTCGTGGGTAAAGAACTGGTAGCCCGCGCGCCCTTTGTCCTTGGCCAGGAACATGGCCGCATCCGCGTGCTTGAGAAGATCCTCCATCTTCGTCGAGTCATCGGGAAAAATGCTGATGCCAATGCTGAGGCTGACGTTCAACTCGTGTTCGTCAATATGGAAAGATTCTCTGACTGACTGGCTCAGATCCAGTGCAATCTTCGAAGCCTGGTTGATGTCATCCAGGCCTTCAACCAGCATGGCAAATTCATCGCCTCCCGTTCGCGCGAGAGTACTTTTCCTGCCGACACACAAACGAAGTCGCATCGCAATTGCCGACAGCAGGCGATCGCCAACATCATGCCCCAGGCTGTCATTGATGGTCTTAAACCGATCCACATCCATGAAATACAGTGCCATACGCGTATTTCCACTCTCGGCCAGCGTCAATGCATGCTGGAGACGATCGCGAAACAGCACGCGATTGGGCAGTTGGGTCAAGTTGTCATGATGGGCCTGGAAATCCAGATCACTCTGACTTTCCAGAAAGCGCTTCTCAAACTCCTTGCCTTCGGTGACATCGTTATTGACCTCAACAATGGCCATGGGTTCACCACGATCATCACAATACAAATTCCAATGGCTGGCAACGACACGTGGTTCGCCATCTCGGGACAGATGCACCAGTTCGCCATTCCACTTGCCGTCCTTGAACAGCTTTGACTTGATCTCGGCCAGAGGCTCCGGGAAGCGTGTTTTCAACATCACATGGGAGATCTGTCCAATCGCCTCTTTCTGCGTCCAGCCATAGAGATCCTCAGCCCCCCGATTCCAGAAGACAATGCGATCCTCCATGTCCCTCGCCAGCACGTGAGCATGTTGCAGCAGCTGTGTCTGTTTCTCAAGCTCACGCGCTTTTCTGGCGATGTCCTCTTGCGCCTTCTTCATCGCAGTGACATCAGTGAAAGTAACGACAACACCCGAAGTTCGTTCGTCCAGAGTCCTGTAGGGCAAGACCCGACGCAGGAACCAATGCCCCTCGCTATCGGAGACTTCACGAAGGATGCTTGGTTCGCCTCCCAGCACATGACGGCCATCTTCGGAGAGCCATGGGTCGTCGACGCGTAGCGCGATATCCGACAAAGGCCGGCCGACATCGCTCGATATAAGATGCATGAGCCGCGTACAGGCGGGCGTGAAACGTTTTATGCGAAAGTCGGTATCCAGAAACATGGTCGCTATCTCTGTGCTGACCATGAGATTGTTCAGGTCTGTGTTGCTTACTTCGAGCTCTACAACCTTCTGATCGAGCATGGCATTGGAGGTAACGAGTTCCTCGTTGAGAGATTGCAGCTCCTCCTTCGAGCTTTCGAGTTCCTCATTGGCGGATTGCAGCTCCTCATTCATGGCCATGGCCTCCTCGTTGGAGGCTTTCAGCTCTTCGTTGCCGGCCCGCATTTTCTCGATGGTACGTTGCAAATCCTCACGTGTCGCATTGAGTTCCTGCTCCAACTGCTGCAAAACCCAATCGTCTCCACCCGATCCGGAAAGGGGTAATGCAGCGGAGGACAATGCTTCAGATTCGAAATTGACGAGCAGCATTTTGCGCTGTTCGTTGTTGCCGGTTATCGGCACAGCCGTGATTCGTATCCCCCTGTCGGGTGTGCCTTCCTGACTGGCGCCGATGGCCACCGCCTCTGTCTTGTCCTGAGTACGCCTGGCGCGATTGATCGCAGAGCGCAGCGCTACGAGCAATGCTGGCTTAACTACTTGATAGATGTTCCTTGTCGGTTCTCCAGAAGCGAAAGTGAGATAGGGCTCGGTTTTACCCGAGATGTACATGATGTCGTTGCCGTGGTTAATCACCAACTGGGCTGGGCCATGGGATTCCAGGATCTTCTGGAACACCTTTTCATTGCCGCTTTCCTCATGCCCGGTTGAGTACAGATCCGGGAGCACCACGCTGCGTTGCTGCCCCGAGCTTCCAATCAGGGGCATTTCAGGCCGTCTGACCCGTGGCGTGCTGAGACTGCGGTAGATGCGCCATTGTTTGGAGATCGTTTCGAATTGATTGCGGGTATGACCAATCGTTTCGGAGCTGCCCAGGAATAAGAAGCCTCCCTTGTTCAATACGAAACGGAACAGGGTAATCAACCGTTTCTGTGTATCGGGCGACAGGTAGATCAGAACATTGCGGCAAACCAGGAGGTCCAGCTTGGAAAACGGCGGATCGGCAATCAGGTTGTGTGCCGCAAACACGATGGCTTCACGGATTGGCTTGATGATCTTGTAACTGTCTCCGATCCGGGTGAAATAGCGCCTTAGCCGATCCGGTGCGACATGCGCAAGCTCCGCCTCGGAATAGCGGCCCGCTCTGGCGACTTCCAGCGCGGCTTCGTCGATGTCGGTAGCAAAGATCTGTACCTTAGGGGGCAATCCCGCTTGGGCATACCATTCGAACAGCTCGATGGCGACCGAGTAGGCCTCCTCCCCTGTGGAACAACCCGCAACCCAGATCCGGACCGGACCATCGTCGTTATTTACGCCACAGACAGCGGGAATGACATTATCCTTGAGAATATCGAAGGCTTCCTTGTCACGAAAGAATGCCGTAACACCGATCAGCATGTCGTCGGCAAGGCGGCTCATCTCTTCGGGATGTTGTTCGAGATAAACCCGATACGTCGCCATATCCTTGAAGTGATGCAAATGCATGCGCCTTTCTATGCGGCGTGTCAGTGTTGCGCGTTTATAGCCACGCAGATCACGGTGGGCATGGCTGTGTACCAGCGCGAGCACGCGCTCGAATTCACTCGTCTCATCGCTTGCCGTTTCTGAATGTCCGATCGCAGTCAGGTCGCCGGTACGCGCCCAGTTGCACAAGGACCTGGCCAGACCCGGAGTAGCCATCACCAGGTCTGCCATCCCTGTCTTGATGGCACTCTTGGGCATTCCATCGAACTCTGCGCTTACGGGATCCTGTACCAGCACGACACCGTTGGCTGCCTTCAGCGCAATCAATCCACGGCTGCCATCGTCAATGGTCCCCGACAGAACCACGCCTGCGATCTTTCCAGGATGCTCCTCCGCCAGTGAGGCAAAAAACACATCAATGGGGCGATGCGGCGCCGCGTGACCTTCCATGTGACGAAGATGCAAGGCCCCCGCCTTGATCGTCATAAAGCAGCCTGGAGGCAGTATGTAGATATGGTCTGCCACCACATGCATGCCTTCTGTCGCCACTAAAACGGGCATGCTGGTGGAGGAAGCCAATAACTTGTCAAGAAGCGACTCGCGTTCCGAGCTAAGGTGCTGCAATACGACATAGGCCATGCCGCAATCCGGGGGGATGACATTGAAAAACGCTTGCAGGGCAGACAGCGCGCCGGCCGATCCGCCAATCCCTACGATTCTCAGCAGATCCGAGGGTGCCGATGACGTCTTATGCGACATTGCAAAATCCGATCGAAGTTCCGAGGCAAGTTGATTGCTGGAGGCGATTTATTTGAATAACGAGCCTCATGAAGTTTAGCCGATACATCCGCGAACGAAGAGATGATTTTGCCTGCCGTAGAATTCCCAGCCCTTTCGTCGAAGCGCCGCACTTTCTGTGCGGACAGCATTGCGCGCACACTATTCCGAATAATCCCCTAAATCAGGTCTGGAAACAGGGGTTGCTCCAGGTGCCATCTCGAGCGATGAAATCGTTAGCCTCCGTTGGCCCCCAGCTGTGTCGTGGATAGATGCGCACCGGCGAGTGGTGATTAAGCACTGAATCGACGACGGCCCACGCCGTTTCCACGGTATCCTGTCGAATGAACAGGGTACCGTTTCCAGCCATAGCGTCGCC
>QKII01000254.1 GCA_003249625.1 Propionivibrio sp.
CGAGGCACTGGCTGTCAACCCTCGTGGGTAAGCTTGGCTCTTGAAATTTGTACAGTGTGCCAAGCGTCCGGGGACGTTTCTGGTCGTTTGGTACTCATCCGACCGCAGGATCAATTTGGATGTGGCCAGTTTTCTGCGAAGCCGTCGCGTAGTACTCGATGCAACTGTCTCTCCATTACTTGGTATCCCGAGCATACCAAGCGCAAGTAATGGATCGGCGGTTTCAAAAAAGATGGGGGAAATTTCAGCACGCTTGACGGCCTGAAGGCGATTTTTGTACCCGCACTTCCGCTTGCAAGGCGAACCGGTGTCAATTCCCTTCGTTATTCGGGAAACTCGACGGAAATTCCTGCACATACTGTCTGAGGTCACCGTATGGGAACGTTTCGAGTCGCAGGAACTCAAACAGCAGACTTCAAAAATTCGCGCATTCGCCATCTACACCTCTGTTTTGGGATCGTCTTTCCCAAAGTGGGCCGAGTGGCCGGAACTGATCGTTGCATTCGATTAGTCCGATAACTCCGCTTCTTCCCAGATTGACAGTCGGAAGTTTTCCCTGCCGCTGTCAGCTGAATCTTGAGAGCAGGAGGATGGAATGAAAAACGTCTTTGGTTTCCAACAACTCAATGTGATCGCGTTGGCGGTGAATGACTTGGAGCGGGCAGAGCATTTCTACCGTGATACGCTGGGTCTGCCACCCGCCATGGAAGGGGGACTGCAAATTGGCCTTTCCCTGGGTAATGTCGCGATCATGCTCAAGCCTGTTTCGGATGGCTGGTATGCCCGGCCGAGTACCGAGCTCAACCCGCGCCTGACGATCGGGGTTGAGAATTCGCTGCAAACGGAAAAAGAACTGGCGGCGCGCGGCGTAACGATCAGTGACCCGGTACGGCAATATCCGCCAGAGAATTTTTACATCGGTTCGTTCCTCGACAGCGAGGGCAACAAGCTGTGGTTCTGCTCACCAACCGCCAGCTAATCCTTGGTGGTAGGTCGATGCGAAACAGAAAGGTCGGCGAATTGCGCTGACCTTTCTGTTTTAATGGCGAATGGTTGTGCTCAATTCGTATTCAGGGCCTTGTGTCTAATTCGGCAAGGTGGCGGCGGAACGCCGGTGCTAGCAGCAGCAACGTGAATGCCAACCAGAATGGCAGCACTTCAATGGCGCTGGCGAAGGCTTCTTCGGAAGTGCTCGTACCGTTCAGGGCACGCAAGGCGAGTGCGAACATCAAGCTGACAAAGCCGTAGCCAAGATTGAAGATCAGGCCCTTGAACGAAAGAACAGTCGCACGCTGTGTCGAATGAGCCTGGGCGTTCAATGTGTTCGATACGATATAGCCCAAGGTCGCCATAGCGGCGGAAAGCGGAATGGCAAAGAGGACCCCCCATAGCGGGATTTTGAGCGCAACGCCTGCCAGCCCCGCTAGCGTCAAGGCGGAAAGAATCATGAAATTGCGCAGCAATGAATTGGTGCGGACTTGGCGTCTGGCCAGCGGTGCGACCACTATTCCCAGTCCGGCCATGGTGGCCCCGATAAAGCCAAAGCTGGCCTCGGGCAGGTCAATCAGGCGATAGTACGCACTGCCAAAAGTCAGGAATAACCGGATCACGCTATCGATCAGTACTCCACCGATGATGACAAAGAGGGCGATGGGGGTTCGCAAGATCCATCTTCCGGCAGCGGCGATATCTTGCCAGCCATTCGATGGATGTGGTTGCGTGCTGATTCCAGCCGGTTCTCGCATTCCTATGGTTAGCCAAAGCACGACGAGGGCACTGGCCAGATTCAAGACAATCGGGAAACGTAGAGCAATGCCTTGGTCGATTCGCATGTCGCTTCCCAGAATCGCCATAATGCTGTTCATCAGACGCGGGTCATATACGGCGGCGCCAACGAGCATGGCCAGACACAATCCCAATGACTGCCAGTGCATGACATCGGCCATGACATCGGGCCATTCGTGACTGCGGGATTCAGCCGCAAGGGAGTCGTAGGCCAGCGATTCATCCGCGCCGCTTGCCAGTGCCTCCGCCAGACCGCTAAGAATTCGATTCGCCAGGCAGATCAGCAGGAGAGTCAGCCCTCCGTTGATTGGGGCTACCAGCAGGCAAGACATCTCAAGCACCATGCAAATCGCCGATGCAATGATCAAGGGGCGTCGTCCGATACGGTCCGCAAGTGCCCCCGAGGGTACTTCAGCCACGACGATGGCAATGGCCCATACAAAATTGAGCAGCGTGTACTGCGTGGCAGAAAGACCCAGGTCCAGAAAAAGCACAGCCAATACCGGATAGTAGAACCGGGAATTGAACAGCACGCGAAAGCCAATGAAACGCTTTCGGTTGGAGTCAGCAATGTTGGGAAAAGTTGGAATATCCACCGTGCCGGACCTTTCTATCAATCAAGAAAAAATCGTCCGCTTCCATGGAACCGAGTGCAGGTATCCTTCTGGAATTGCGCTGGTTCTGCGATCGGCGCGACATCCATGAAACCCGACGGGACTTGGCGGCGTGGATCGGCAAGTGGCAAGCGAAATACCCGAAGCTGGTCGATTGGGTCGAAACCAGCATCAGCGAAACGCTGACCTTCTACCGGTTGCCTCGCGTGCAGCACAAACACCTGAAGAGCATCCACATACTGGCGCGACTCAACGAGGAGATCAAGCGCGGAAACCTGGTCGTGCACGTCTTCACTGACACCGACGCCTGTCTTCGGCTGATTCCAGTCCCGGGTGGCGCGACACATTCGACTTGTCTCGAAGACAATCGCTTCCTGAGCATGACGTTCCTCACTGAATAGAAGAAGGGGTTGTTGAGACCTGCCGTGTGAAGTGGCAGCGCATTGTCGGTGCCGCTCGGGAGTACTCCATCTGCGTCACCGGTAGCGCAAAAGGATCAACCGAAAACACAATCACCTTTTTGCGCAACCTGACGCACACAACTTGCATTAACGATTGCCCGTTATTGGTGGAACATATTCCGGCACCCTGTTCTTTACAGGTGGTTGCGCCTTGAGATAGGCGAAGAGGGCGCGCAGCTCCGGATCAGGCAGCGAACCGACTGATTGCCAGGGCATCGGCGGCATGATCGGGCGGCCGACGCCGAGGTGCTTGCCCTTGCGCATCGCCTGGATGAAGTCCTTTTCGCTCCAGGCGCCGATACCGGTTTCCCGGTCCGGCGTCAGATTGGTGGAGTAGGAGGTTCCCCAAGGGCCGACGAAAGCGGTCATGCTGCCGGAGCCACCCCAGTTCCACGGGCCGTCGAGTTTGGGTGGTGGCGGCAGGACAAGCTCGGCCGGATGGCCGGAGAGACCGCGCGCCATGTCCTTTTCCGGGCCGTTGGGTCCGAGCTTGAACGGTGTGTGGCAGTCGACGCAGCCGCCGAAGGCCGCCAACTGGGCTCCGCGCTTCACGCGTGCAGTATCGGCTTCGCCACCCAGGGCGGTGCCGCTAACGAGGACGCAGGTGATCAGGGTAGATGTCAGTGTAAGGGGGCAGGGGTGCATGGCTTTTTCCTTTTGTTCGGGTTAGGCGGGTTGTGGCGCGCAAAGCCGCCGGGCAGCAGCGGCAATGGCGTCGGCTTGTGGCACAGTGGCCTGTTCGAGAGGAAAACTGGATGGCACGGGGGCGTCCGGGCCGCCGAGGCGGATGATGGGAGCCTTGAGGCTGGTAAAGGCTTGCTCGGCGACCAGTGCGGCGACTTCGGCACCGACGCCGCACAGGCGGTTGGCTTCGTGCACGACTACGACGCGTCCGGTTTTGCGTGCGGTGGCGAGGATAGCGGCTTCATCGAGCGGCTTGAGGCTGCGCAGGTCGATGACTTCGGTGGAGATACCTTCGGCCGCCAGGGACTCCGCCGCCTGCACGCAGTGATGCACGGTCTTTCCGTAGGAAATGAGACTGACGTCGTTGCCGGCGCACAGCGTGACCGCTTGGCCGAGCGGTATTGGCGTGGCCTCGGGCGGCACTTCTCCCGGCTGGTAGAGCAGGCCGATGTCGAGCAGGAAAACGACCGGGTTGTCGTCGCGGATGGCGGCCTTGAGCAGGCTGCGGGCGTCGGCCGGGCTGCTCGGCATGACAACCTTGAGCCCCGGGCTATGCACGAACCAGGCTTCGATGTTGTGGTTATGCTGGGCGCCGATGCCCCAGCCGGAACCGGTCATGGCCAGGGTCACCAGCGGAAAGCTGAATTGGCCGCCCGACATGTAGCGCAGCTTGCCGGCGCTGTTGACCAGTTCGTCCATGGCGTAGCAGAGGAAGGGGGCGAACAGCAGGTCGGCGACCGGGCGCAGGCCGCCGGCGGCAGCGCCAACAGCCGTCCCGGCGATAATGCCTTCGGCCAGCGGGGTGTTGCGGACACGCAGGGCGCCGAACTCGGTGACGAGTTCATGGCGCTTGGTGGCGATACCTTCGCCGAAGGCGATGACCTTGTGGTCGCGGCGCATTTCTTCGGCCAGTGCGAGGCCGACGGCATCATTAAGAGTCAGTGTGGGCATGGTGTCCTCAGGCGTAGACGTCTAGGGTGAGTTCCTCGATGGAAGGGAAGGGGGACGCGGCGGCAAACGCGACGGCAGCGGCGATGCGGGCATCGACACGGTTGGCAAGCTCCGCGTCGGCTGCCGGGGTGTGATTCTCGGAGGCGATCAGTCTGTCGCGGCAGAGGGCGATCGGGTCGCGCGCCAGCCAGGTGGCAAGTTCTGCCTTGTCGACATACCCCTGATCGTCCGGCTCGAAATGGCCGCGAGTACGGTATGTCATTACTTCGAGCAGCGCCGGGCGGCTGGTGTCGCGTACTTGCGAGGCGGCTTCGCGGGTTGCCTCGAGCACGGCGAAGACATCGTTGCCGTCGACGGTTCGCACCGGGATGCCGTAGCCGGCCCCCCACTCGGAGACGCGTTCCCGGCTCATTGCCTCGCGCCGATGAACGAAAGCCTGCCACTGGTTGTTCTCGCAGACGTAGAGCACCGGCAGGTTCCACAGGGCAGCGAGGTTCAGCGATTCGTGGAAGCTGCCTTCGCAGGCGGCGCCATCACCAAAGAAACAGGCGACGATGCCGGATCGCCCCTGCATCGTCTGAGCAAGGGCAACGCCGGGAGCGAGGGAAAGTTCGCCGCCGACGATCGTTGTCGTGAGTACGACACCGAGTTCCTTGACCGATATGTGCAGCGATCCGCTCTTGCCCTTGCAGTAGCCGTCGCGACGTCCCATGACTTCGGCCAGCATGCGGCCCGGGTCCGCGCCACGCGCCAGCAGGTGGCCGGCGCTGCGGTGATTGGTCAGGATCAGGTCGTCCGCACTGAGCGCATTGATGGCGCCCACGGCGGCGGCTTCCTGTCCGACCGAGGTGCAGGTGCCGGGAATGCGGCCGTCCGTGCTGCCCTGGACGATGGCGTTCTCGTAAGCTCGGATCAGCAGCAGCTGTTCGTACAGCTTCAGCGGCTCGACTGCGCTTTGAAAAGTGTTCATGGCGACTCCTGTCGTGGGTGTGGACGGAAGTCTAGGCGGGCAAAAAAACCGGGCAAGGGGCGCGGCGCCAGCTTACGAATCTTTTAAGAAATGCTGAATGAAGATTTAAGAAAGGCGGTTGCCCGGCGTGAAAAATCAGCTTTCGACAAGTGTCAGCGGGCGCTCGACGGTCAGTGTGAAGCGACCGCGTCCGGTCTTGTCGATGGCGATGCCGGCGTTGCGTTCCGTTAGTCGGCGTTGCAGCAGAACGAGTCGGGCTTCGAGGTTGTCGCTGGCACCCGGCAGGCGAATACGGGAATCGACCCGCAGGCCCTTGTTGGTGAAGCTGGTGCGGCCGCGTTGGGTGAAGTCGTCGAGCAGCGCCCAGAGGATGGCACCGGCTACGCCCTTGATCAGATAGTCGTCGTCGAGAAAGACGCTGTCGTTGGCAGCAAAGCGGCGTACGGTCAGCGGCGTGCCCTGGAGTTGTATGGGCGGGCACTCGTTCACTGGCGTTTCATCCGTCGCTTCGTCCGTAGTCTGATGATGGAGCATTGCGAGACCGAGCTGTGCGGCGAAGACGACAAGCGCATCTTCCTCGTCGTAACCGAAGTGCAGATCGGCGAGGCTCTCGACGTAGATCACGCCGAGCAGACGGTCGCCGGCGACGATGGGGATCGCCATCTGGCTGGCGGCGTTGGGCAGGCCCGGCAGCGGGATGGCCGTTTCCAGTGCGTCGATCTGGCCGGCAGCGGCAAGCCCGTCGCGCACGGTACGGCCGTAGGCGTATTCGTTGGTCATGAAGCCGATACGGATCGGCGAGCGCTCGCGAGCGCAGATGCCGATCAGTCCGGAACCAACCGGAATTTCGGAGCCGATGCCGGAGTGCGCGTAACCACGGCTCGCCAACGTGAACAGGCAGCCGCGTGCCTCGTCGTGCATCAGCAGCATCAAATGATTAATGCCGAATTCCTTTTCCAGGCAGTCCACTGCCTTTTCGAGGAGACATTCGAGGTTGGCGCAGTTGCCCAGGCGATCGCTGGAGTGGCGCAGGGCGTTCAGACAGTTGACGGCAGGCTGAGGCGGACTGATGGAGCCGCCGGGAACCGGCGAAATGTCCAGTACGCGGTAGATGTCGGCACCGAGCAGGCGAAAGATACCGGCCATGCCGCTGTGTGCGGCGATGCCGGCGAGTTTGGCTTTCATCCGCTCGAACAGCGGCCCGGCTGTTTCCGTCCGCAAATACAGCAATGAGAGGCGGTATTGCCGGGCGGTCAGATGGCTGGTCAGCAGCAGGCGGACGGGGGAGCCGGCGAGCACGTTACGCCGGGTGGTGTTGAAAAACTGGTAGGAGAGAGCGACGTGGTCGTTGTCGACGTATTCGGCTTGCGACAAGAAGGCGACATTCGGCATTCCACCCGAATCGCAGGTGACGATATGGCCGGGAATGATCCCTTCCAGACATTCACGGAGGGAATCGAGGCGGAGTGTCATGGCGTGGCAGGCAGGGGGTGGCCGGCCCTTGGTCCCGGCGTCTGGTCGAAACCGCTGGTCGGCGTGAAGACCGCCATCACCAGATCTTCAAGTTGGTAGGAAAGCATGGCGCGCACCATCTCTTCCGGTGTTCCCAGCGCGACGGCCTCAGGCACGAACTCCTCGATGTGCTTGCGGACGAGATGTTCGTCGGCGGGGTCGAAGGCAGTTACACAGGCATCGGTGCCCTTGAGTTGGGTGGTCCGGTTGGAGGTCGGATTGCTGAAAGCCACCGCAATGCGCCCGGTCAGGCGAATGTTGTCGAGCGCTTCGGCGGCCTGCGTGCGGAGCAGCACGATTCCGATTGCATCGCCACCGTCAAGTGGCTTGCAGGCATAGCCACGGCTCATGCTCGGCATCCGTCCTGGCGCGCACGCAGCCAGCGTGATGCTTACGCCGGACTGGATGAAGGCGACGATGTCGTGATCAAGCATGGGGGTTAGTCGGAGAGCATTCAGCGTCGTAGAGCGTTTTCGATTTCCGTATTCGAGAATTGAGCTAACGACTAGCCGCGCAAGCGCCGATCGACCAGCTTCTCGGTGATCTGCTCGATCGACCCGTCGGCGTTTTGCCGTTCGAGGCGAACGGTGAAACCCCACAGGCTTGCGATGTGGTTGAGGACGGCATCGAGGCTGTCGTTCAGGGGGCGGCGGTCATGCACGAAGTGGCGCAGGGTCAGGGAACGATCGCCGCGCAGGTCGACGTTCCAGACCTGGATATTCGGCTCGCGGCTGCCGAGGTCGTATTGCTGTGCGAGCTGCTGGCGAAGGGTGCGGTAGCCCGGATCATCGTGGATGGCGCCGATGCGCAGTTTGAGGCGGGTATCGTCGTCGACAACCGAGAAGAAACGGAATTCGCGCATCAGACGGGGGGACAGATACTGCGCGACGAAGCTCTCGTCCTTGAAGTTCTGCATGGCGAACTCGAACGTCTCACGCCAGTCCGAGCCGGCGATGTCCGGGAACCACTCCTTGTCCTCGTCGGTAGGCGATTCACAGATGCGCCGAATGTCGGTCCACATGGCGAAGCCGAGGGCGTACGGGTTGATGCCCGAGTAGTACGGGCTGTTGTAGGGCGGCTGATAGACGACGTTGGTGTGTGACTGGAGGAATTCGAGCATGAAGCCATCCGACAGACCACCACGATCGTAGAGGGTGTTGAGCAGGGTGTAGTGCCAGAAGGTGGCCCAGCCTTCATTCATCACCTGCGTCTGCCGTTGGGGATAGAAGTACTGGCCGATCTTGCGCACGATACGTACGATTTCCCGCTGCCAGGGTTCCAGCAGCGGGGCGTTTTTCTCGATGAAGTACAGCAGGTTTTCTTCCGGCTCTTCTGGGAAGCGCTGCTCGGTGACGATCTGTTCGGCCTCCTGTCGCTGGGGCAGGGTGCGCCACAGGTCATTGACCTGCGCCTGCATGTATTCCTCGCGTTCCTTGAGGCGCAGTTTTTCCTTTTCCAGCGATTGCTTTGGCGCGCGTTTGTAACGGTCGACACCGACGTTGAGCAGTGCATGGCAGGCGTCGAGCAGCTGTTCAACCGCATCGACACCGTGGCGTTCCTCGCAATCAGCGATGTAGTTTCGCGCGAAGACGAGGTAGTCGATGATGGCATCGGCGCTGGTCCACTGCTTGAACAGGTGGTTGCCCTTGAAGAACGAGTTGTGGCCGTAGGCCGCGTGAGCGATCACCAGCGCCTGCATCGGCAGCGTGTTCTCGTCCATCAGGTAGGCGATGCACGGATCGGAGTTGATGACGATCTCGTAGGCGAGGCCCATATGGCCCCGCTTGTAGCGGTTGGCAGTGGACAGGAAGTGCTTGCCGAACGACCAGTGGTGGTAATAGACCGGCATGCCGATCGAGGCGTAGGCATCCATCATCTGCTCTGCGCTGATGATTTCCAATACATGCGGGTAGCAGTCGAGCGCGTAGTCACGCGCGATATGCCCAATGGCCTCATCGTAGGCCTCGATGGCCGGGAAGGTCCATTCCGAACCGGTCGGCAGGGCCGTTCCGGTTTTCTCGATGACAATGCTGGCCGGGTCGCTCATATGGTTCCTCGCTTCAGGCGGTGCTTTGTCGGTGGTCGTTCAATCGGCCGGATGGAGCGGCACCGCTTCGCCGTTCGCCGCGCTTCGCGCGATCGCTTCAAGGATTGCGGCGATGTCGATGCTGGCCTCGGCTGCAGCTTCGAAAGCGGGAACATCCCGTTCCCGCACCATTCTTGCGAACGATTCCGCAGCGAACAGGAAACCGCTGCCCGACGCCGCGTGGATGTCCTCGAACGGGACGTTCTGCGCGATGCCGCGCCGGATGCGCAACTGGCTGGGCAGGTAGCCGAACGGGTTGTCTCCCGGAATATCCGCAGTGTGGTTGAGGTATTCCGCTTCGATGGTGCCTTGCGTTCCGACGAGGGTGGCGCGCCGGTGGTTGGCGACGTTCATCCCACAGGAAATCTGTGCCGTCCGGCCGTGGGTGAAGAAGAGGGTGGCGACGGTGCTGATGTCGACACCCGTCTCGGTGCGCACCGATTCGGCGATGACCTTGATCGGTGCCTCGCCCATGACCTTGCGCACCAGACTGACCGGGTAGCTGCCGGCGTCGAGCAGCGCGCCGCCGCCCATTTCCGGCTGCATGCGGATGTTCCCGGCGGGCGTGAGCAGCGTGAAGCCGAAACAGGCCTGGATGGATTGGATGTCGCCGATGGCGCCGCTGCGTAGCAGCGACACCATCTCGCCGAATTGCGGCTGGAAGGCGTACGGATAGGATTCGATAAGAAGCACGCCATTTAAGCGTGCGGCATCGAACATCGATTGAGCTTCTGCGCGGCTCAGTGCCAGCGGCTTTTCGCACAGGATGTGCTTTCCGGCCTGGGCGGCCTTGATCGCCCATTCGGCGTGCAGGCTGTTGGGCAGTGGGATGTAAATGGCGTCGATCGCCGGATCGGTGAGCAGCGCCTCGTAGCTGCCAAGGTGGCGCGGGAGGGAAAATGTCTTGGCGAATTCGGCGGCCTTGGCGGCGTCGCGGCTGGCGACGGCCTCGACCCTGACCGACGGGCTGGCGGCGACGTCGCGAACGAACTGTTTGGCGATGTTGGCGCAACCGAGGATGCCGAATGTGAGCGGCGCGTTTGGAGTGGTAGCGGGCATGGTTTCTCTGTCTGTCGAAAGTGAGTAAAAGGTGTTAGTCCTGGCGCTTGAACAGTTCACGGAACACCGGGTAGATGTCGCCGGCCTCCGCGATGCGTTGCATGGCAAAGTGGTCCGGATGCGCACCCTGCAGTTTTTCGTATTCCTGCCACAGGTTTTGCGGTGGACCATCGGTGATCTCGATGTAGGCGAAATACTGGCACAACGGTAGCAGCGAATCGGCCAGAATCTCGCGGCAGATCGGCGAATCGTTGTACCAGTTGTCCCCGTCGGAAGCCTGTGCACCGTAGATGTTCCAGGCGCCGGACGAATAGCGTGTGCGGGCGATCTCGTGCATCAGCGTCAATGCGCTCGAAACGACCGTGCCGCCGGTCTCGCGCGAGGTAAAAAAGTCGTTCTCCTCAACTTCGGACGCGACCGTGTGGTGGCGGATGAAAACGACCTCGATGTGCTCGTAGTTCCGTGTCAGGAACAGGTAGAGCAGCATGAAGAATCGCTTGGCGATGTTCTTGCGGTTCTCGTCCATCGAACCGGAGACGTCGAGCAGGCAGAACATCACGGCTTGCGTGGTGGGTTGTGGTATGCGGACACGGTTGCTGTAGCGCAGGTCGAACGGGTCGATGAACGGCAGGTTTTCGACCCGCATTCGTAGCCGCGCGATCTCGCGGCGCAGGCGCTCGATTTCTGCGCTGTCGTCATCACCGTCGCTTTGCTGGTCAAGCAAACTCTGCAGTTCCGCCTCGAGGACGCGCAGACGCTTCTGGTACGGGCCGCCGATGGCGATGCGCCGGCCGGCAGCACCGCGCATCGTGCGAGGCAGGTTGATGTTGGTCGGCACGCCCGAGCTGGAATAGCCTGCGCGCACGCTGCGGAACTGCTCGATGCGCGCCAGTTGCTTCTTGACGAGGTTGGGCAGCGCCAGTTCGTCGAAGAAGATATCGAGGAATTCGTCGCGCGAAAGAGTAAAAACGAATTCGTCCAGACCTTCGCCGTCCTGACTGGCCTGTCCGCTGCCCGAACCGCCGCCCCCCTCGCTTTCGGGACGGTCGATCAAGTCGCCGCCGGAGAAGCGG
Source organism: Propionivibrio sp. (assembly GCA_003249625.1). The sequence goes on from QKII01000254.1 coordinate 11,196, forward strand.
TCGTTGCCGGGATGCACGGTCTCGCGGTGTCCGCCCTGGCCAAGGGTGAATTGCGGTTCCGTGATGTCCTTGCCGGAAATGCTGATCTTTTCGCCGTTTTCCAGGTCGCGAACGCCGCGGCGGTTGATCGATTCACCCACCGCCTTGCGAATTTGCCCTTTGAACCGCCGGAGAAAACGTGTGCGGTTGACCGAGCTCTTGTTCCTGCTGTCGAACCGGCGATCCACGATGCGCACGGTCATGAGATTCTCCCTCGTGCAATGGGCGGGGTAGCGCCCCGGCGCGGTGCCGGGGCGCTACGGCCTGTCTACGACGACTTCCTGACGCGCAAATACCACTCGCAGAGCAGCCGCACCTGCTTCTCGGTGTAGCCCTTGGCGGTCATGCGCTCGACAAAGTCCTTGTGCTTCTTCTGCTCGTCACTGCTCGACTTGGTGTTGAACGAGATGACGGGCAGCAGATCCTCGGTGTTCGAGAACATCTTCTTCTCGATCACCGCGCGCAGCTTCTCGTAGGACGTCCACACGGGGTTCTTGCCTTCGTTCTTTGCCTTGGCACGTAGCACGAAGTTGACCACCTCGTTTCGGAAGTCCTTCGGGTTGGAGATACCGGCCGGTTTCTCGATCTTCTCCAACTCGTCGTTCAACGCCGTGCGGTCGAGCATCTCGCCGGTGTTCGGGTCGCGGAATTCCTGATCCTGGATCCAGAAGTCGGCATAAAGCACGTAGCGGTCGAAGATGTTCTGGCCGTACTCGGAATAGCTCTCCAGGTACGCCGTCTGGATTTCCTTGCCGATGAACTCGGCGTAGCGCGGCGAAAGGAATTCCTTGATGTAGCGCAGGTACAACTCCTCGACTTCGGGCGGGAATTGCTCCTGCTCGATCTGCTGTTCGAGGACGTACATCAGGTGTACCGGGTTGGCCGCCACTTCGCGGTGGTCGAAGTTGAACACGCGCGAGAGGATCTTGAAGGCAAAGCGTGTGGACAGCCCGGTCATGCCCTCGTCGACGCCGGCGAAATCACGGTATTCCTGATAGCTCTTGGCCTTCGGGTCGGTGTCCTTGAGGTTTTCGCCATCGTAGATGCGCATTTTCGAGTAGATGCTCGAATTTTCTGGCTCCTTCAGGCGCGAGAGTACCGAGAACTGCGCAAGCATGCGTAGCGTGTCCGGTGCGCAGGGCGCCTCGTTGAGCGAGGAATTGACCAGCAGCTTTTCGTAGATGTGGATCTCGTCCGTGACACGCAGCGAGTAGGGCACCTTGACGATGTAGATGCGGTCGAGGAACGCCTCGTTGTTGCGGTTGTTCCTGAACGACAGCCATTCTGCTTCATTGGAGTGGGCGAGAATCAGACCGTCGAACGGGATTGCGCCAAACCCCTCTGTACCCTTGTAGTTCTGCTCCTGCGTCGCCGTCAGAAGCGGGTGCAGTACCTTGATCGGCGCCTTGAACATCTCGACGAATTCGAGCACGCCGCGATTGGCGAGGCACAGGCCACCCGAGTACGAATAGGCGTCCGGATCGTCCTGCGAGTAGTTCTCCAGCTTGCGGATATCGATTTTTCCGACCAGCGAGGAGATGTCCTGGTTGTTTTCGTCGCCCGGTTCGGTCTTCGACACGGCGATCTGCGAGAGCACCGATGGTCGCAGCTTGACGACACGAAACTTGGTGATATCACCACCGTACTCATGCAGTCGCTTGACCGCCCACGGGCTCATGATCGTGTTGAGGTAGCGTGACGGAATACCGTAGTCCTCTTCGAGCAGCTTGCCGTCCTCCAG
>QKII01000050.1 GCA_003249625.1 Propionivibrio sp.
CAAGGCCGAGTACTCCACCGTGGTTGCCCAAGGTGACCTGTCTGCCTTCGTCTCGGGTCTCCGATCACGTTACAAGATCGACGTCAATACGACATTGCTGGAGCCGCGCGAGCGCTAATGCGCCAAGCGCCTTGATGGCGATCATCAGGTGGAGAAAAGGCCGGGAGTTCCCGGCCTTTTTTGCTAGTTGCGATCGAGATGCAGTCTGTGTGTCTTGTTACGGCAATGGGTCTGTATTGCCCAGCGCAGTTGTATTCAGGCCCCCGTCGACGTACATGATTTCCCCGGTAATCCCGCTCGCAAGATCGGAGAGCAGGAAAGCTACGGCGTTACCCACTTCCTCGATCGTCACGTTGCGGCGTAGCGGCGCATGGTGTGCGTTGTAAGCCAGCAACTTGCCAAAATCGCCGATGCCGGAAGCCGCCAATGTCTTGATCGGACCGGCGGATACCGCGTTGGCGCGAATGCCTTGCGGGCCGAGGCAGAAGGCCAGGTAACGGGTTGCTGCCTCAAGACTGGCTTTGGCCAAGCCCATGGTGTTGTAGTTGGGCATGGTGCGTTCGGCACCCAGGTAGGTCAATGCCAGCAGGGCGGGATTATTGCCCTTCAACAGTAATGGCCGTGCCGCCTTGGCGAGAGCAGGGTAGCTGTAAGAGGAAACGTCGTGGGCGATGCGGAACGATTCGCGCGAGATGCCTTCGAGGAAGTCGCCTTCGATGGCTTCCCTTGGCGCAAAGCCGATGGAGTGGACCAGTCCGTCGAGTCCGTCCCAGTGGGCCCCGAGGTCCGTGAACAATTTTTCAATTTGTGCATCGTCGGCCACGTCGCAGGGGAAGATCAACGTACTGTCGAATTCAGCGGCGAATTTGCTCAGCCGCTCTTCGAAGCGTTCGTTTTGATAGGTGAAAGCCAGCTTCGCGCCCTCACGGTGGCAAGCCTTGGCGATCCCGTAGGCAATCGAGTGCTTTGACAGCAAACCGGTAATCAGGATGCGCTTGTCGGCAAGGAATCCCATGAATTCTCCCGTAACTGTAACTGAATGGTAATGGAATTGGATTTCTGGCCGGGAAACGGCCGGCTTCGGGATTATAGGTGATATTCCCCTGTTTTCGGCGCGCGATTCGTCATTTGATCCAATCAGCGGCGATGCGGGTGCGATACACTTTGCCCCATGTCTGGGATCCGCCCGTTTTTTCTGTTAGTCCTGCTGATGCTCGCTGCTTGTGGTCGCGAGTACAACGACCCCTACCCAGCGAGTGAGCGGGGGCGGAGCATCTTTTATTCGGCGTTTACCGAGCGGCCGAAACACCTCGATCCGGCGCAGTCCTACACCGAAGATGAGAGTACCTTTACTGCGCAAATCTACGAACCGCCCCTTCAGTACCACTACCTCAAGCGGCCCTATACGCTGGTCGCGGGAACAGCCGAAAGCGTTCCAGAGCCTTTGTTCTTCGACGCGCGGGGTAATCCTCTTCCTCCAGACGCGCCATCGTCGTCGGTCGCTAGCAGCGTATATGAAATACACATCAAGCCCGGAATTCTTTACCAGCCGCATCCCGCGTTTGCAAATGATGCGAAGGGTGGCCTTCTCTACGTTGAACAGAATGCAAAGACGTTGCATCGTATCGATACCTTAGCGGATTTTCAGCAGACAGGTACGCGTGAGCTGACGGCGGACGATTACATCTACCAGATCAAGCGGCTGGCGCACCCGCGATTGCATTCGCCGATTTTCGGGATGATGGCAACGCACATCATCGGACTCAAGGAACTTGGAGACAAGCTGACTGTGGCCGCGAGGGAGCGGCCAGATGATTGGCTGGACCTCGATCGCTTCCCGCTGGAGGGTGTGACGCGTGTTGATCGATACACCTATCGGATCAAGTTGGTTGGCACGTATCCACAATTCCGTTACTGGTTGGCGATGCCTTTCTTTGCTCCGGTGCCGCGCGAAGCGGAGCGCTTCTATAGTCAGCCGGGGATGGCGGAGAAAAACCTGACGCTTGACTGGTATCCAGTCGGCACGGGGCCGTACATGCTGACGGAGAACAATCCCAACAGCCGCATGGTCCTTAGGCGGAACCCGAATTTCCGTAAGGAAGTGTATCCATGTGAGGGGGAAGCGGGCGATCGGGCGGTGGGGTTGCTCGACGACTGCGGGAAGCCGCTGCCGTTGATCGAAGAAGTCGTTTTTACTCGCGAAAAGGAGAGCATCCCTTACTGGAACAAGTTTCTGCAGGGGTATTACGATGCTTCTGGGATTTCGTCGGACAGTTTCGACCAAGCGGTTCGCCTCGACGTTGGTGGTGGCGTGCAGCTGTCCGACGAAATGCGTGAACGCGGAATCCGCTTGTTAACCAGCGTCCGTGCGTCGACCTTCTACATGGGCCTCAACATGCTTGATCCGGTGGTGGGGGGGAAGGATGGCGTCGGAGAGGCTCGGGCGCGCAAGCTTCGGCAGGCCCTGTCGATTGCCATCGACCAAGAGGAGTTCATTTCCATCTTCATGAACGGGCGTGGCATTCCGGCAATGAGTCCGCTTCCGCCCGGGCTCTTTGGTTATGAAGAAGGTGAAGCGGGGATCAACCCAGTAGTCTATGCGTGGAAAAACGGTAAGGCACAACGCCGCTCCATCGATGAAGCGAAGAAATTGCTGGTTGAGGCCGGATGGCCGAATGGCCGCGATGCGGCGACCGGGGAACCTCTGGTGCTCTATCTCGATACGACGAGTGGCGGCATCGGCGATAAATCACGTTTCGATTGGCTGACACGCCAGTTTGCCAAGCTCGACATCCAACTCGTCGTCCGCGCCACGGACTTCAATCGCTTTCAGGACAAGCTGCGCAAAGGAGCTGTCCAGATATTCTTCCTCGGCTGGAACGCCGACTATCCTGATCCGGAGAACTTCTTTTTTCTGCTGGCCGGGAGTGAAGGCGCGGTGGTCAATGGCGGCGAGAACAAGTCGAATTATGCCAATCCGGAATTTGACCGACTGTTTTTTCAAATGAAGGACATGGGCAACGGGCCAGAACGTCGGGAGATCGTTCGGCGCATGAATCGCATCTTGCAGGATGATGCCCCCTGGATCTTCGGCTTTCACCCCAAGAGCTACACGCTGGGGCATGCCTGGCTGTACAACCGCAAGCCGAACGATGTGGCTAACAACATCCTGAAGTACCAGCGCGTCGACATTGCCGAACGGGCGAGACGGCGGTACCAGTGGAACGCTCCGGTGCGCTGGCCGCTGGCGCTTGCAGGAGTCGGTTTGGTTTTGTTCATCGTGCCGGCAGTGGTGGCGTACCGGCGGCGGGAGCGCAGCGCTGCCCGCAGGACAAATGAATCCTGAGAAATATACAGAGGAGCTGATTCGATGACCCCTGATATCACTGATCCGTGCCTTGGTGGTGGATGCTCGAGACCGACGTGTGGGCACCGGCGCGAGTTGTCCGGCATCGACGAGTCCGTTTGGGCATAATTCCCCGCGATGCTTGCCTACCTCCTGCGCCGTCTGCTTTACGCGGCCCCCATTTTGCTCGGCGTCAATCTGATTACCTTCGCGTTGTTTTTCGTCGTCAATACGCCCGACGATATGGCGCGCATGCAACTGGGCGTAAAGCGAGTGACGACCGAGGCTATCGAAAAATGGAAAGTGGAACGCGGCTACGACAAGCCGTTATTTTTCAACCCAGCCGCCCCGGGAACCGGCGTTGTCACCGATACGATTTTTTTCACCAAGTCGGCTCGCATGTTCGTCGGCGATTTCGGTAGAGCTGAAGATGGACGGGACATCACCAAGGAGATCGGTTCGCGTATGGGGCCGTCGCTGGCGATTGCCGTGCCGACGTTCATTCTGGGACTGTTCGTGACTGTGAGCTTCGCCCTGATTTTGGCTTTTTTTCGTGCGACTGCCATCGATTTCTGGGGCGTCGTCCTGTGCGTGGCGATGATGTCGATTTCCGGCCTTTTTTACATCATCGGCGGGCAGTATCTTGTCAGCAAGCTCTGGCGGCTGGTGCCGATCTCGGGATATGCCACGGGACTGGATGCGTGGAAGTTTCTCATTCTTCCGGTTGTGATTGGTGTCATTTCTGGCATTGGCTCGTCGACGCGCTGGTACCGCACCATCTTTCTGGAGGAGATCGGCAAAGACTACGTACGTACGGCCCGGGCCAAAGGGCTCTCTGAAATTGCCGTGCTGTTCAGGCACGTATTGCGCAACGCGATGATCCCGATTCTTACCGGGGTGGTTGTCGTCATTCCTCTGCTGTTCATGGGGTCGTTACTGACCGAGTCGTTTTTCGGTATCCCGGGCTTGGGCAGCTACACCATCGATGCGATTCATGCCCAGGACTTCGCGGTGGTGCGGGCAATGGTATTTATCGGCTCCGTGCTGTACATCGTCGGGCTGATCCTGACGGACATTTCCTACACTTTTGTTGATCCGCGTATCCGTTTCGACCGATGAACTTCATGCCTGTCCTTCTTTGGTCCGACGTGCTGATCTGGTTACTGGCGGTAGCCGGAGTAGCGTCGGGCGTCTTGTCCTGGCGAAATGCGCCGCTGCGCGCTGCCTGGCGACGTGTCGGGAACAGCCGCGCCGGCATGGCGGCGGCGACGGTGTTGTCGCTATTCGTTCTGATCGGGCTGCTCGATTCCCTGCATTACCGACCGCGCCTCGATAACAGCGGGCAGAACCAGTCCGTCGCCTACGCAGTCGAGGTGCTGTCCTTGCTCGATACTATTGCCACTCCCCTGCGCACACGCAGCGAAAAGAGCTATTCAGCTCCGCTGGCGACACGGGCATACGCGAAGGAGACGGTCGAAGTCGTCGATGCCGACGGACGTGTTCATGCCACGCGCGATTTCCCCCGTCTCAGGTTCGGCGGGACGCACTTAGGCGATGAAGAGGGAAGGCGTTCAGGCGACGTGGTCCGCCGTGTGCTGACTGCCGGTGTACTATCGTTCGGCATTCTGGGGCTGGCTTCGTTCGGCGCATCCCTTTGGTTTGCACGGCGGCAAAACGTTTCCCTTGGAGTGTCGTGGCGACTGATCTTGAAAGGCGAGACCCGATTTGCCTGGAACGCCGTGTTGATCACGCTCGGGGCGTTGTTGCTAACGCTCCTGCCGGTGCTTGCACTGTGCGTCGATTACCACGTGTTTGGCACCGACAAAGTCGGGCAGGACGTCTTCTATCAGATTCTGAAGAGCGTGCGTACCGCACTGGTGATCGGCTTGGTGACGACGCTGGTGACGCTGCCGTTGGCGATAGGGTTGGGCATCCTCGCCGGTTATTTTCGCGGCTGGGTCGATGATGTGATCCAGTACCTCTATACGACGCTTTCCTCTATCCCCGGGGTGTTGCTGATTGCCGCGGCGGTACTGATGATGCAGGTGATCATCGATACACATCCACAATGGTTCGCCACGGCCGCCGAGCGCGCCGATATGCGCCTGCTGGCACTGTGTTTCATTCTCGGGCTAACCAGTTGGACCGGGTTGTGTCGGCTCTTGCGCGGGGAGACGCTCAAGTTGCGTGAACTCGAATACATCCAGGCGGCGCAGGCATTCGGTGTGACGGATTTCCGCATTCTTCTGCGCCATATCCTGCCCAACCTGATGCACATAGTGATCATTGCCTTGGTCATGGATTTTTCCAGCCTCGTGCTCGCCGAGGCCGTTCTTTCCTACGTTGGTATCGGCGTCGATCCGACGATGATCAGTTTTGGTGCGATGATCAACAATGCTCGCATGGAACTGGCGCGCGAGCCGATGGTGTGGTGGTCGTTGCTCGCGGCGTTTGCCTTCATGTTTGCGTTGGTGCTCGCGGCGAATCTGTTCGCCGATGCGATGCGCGACGCTTTTGACCCGCGTACGGTGGGAGCGTCGTGAGCATGGGAACCCAACCAATTCTCGAGGTGCGCGATCTGCGCATGGGCTTCGCGAGTGGAACGAGACAGCGGCAACGCGTGCTGGTGGCCGTTGATGGTGTCAGCCTCGATCTGCGTGCCGGCGAAACTTTCGCGCTGCTAGGTGAGTCGGGGTGCGGAAAGTCGGCGACGGCACTCGCGTTGCTCCGTCTGTTGCCGATGGCTGGATACATTCTCGGTGGTGAGGTGCGCTTCGACGGTGCTGAGTTGCTTCAGTTGCCGGAGGCCGAGATGCGGAGAGTGCGCGGCAGCGGGATGGCGATGATTTTTCAGGAGCCGGCGACGAGCCTCAATCCGGTACTGACCGTGGGATGTCAGATCGGCGAGGTGCTGAAACGACATGCGGGTTTGTCTGGCGAGCCATTAACGCGACGTGCTCTGGAGTTGCTGGAGGCGGTTGGAATCGCCGATGCGGAACGCCGGTTGTCGGAATTCCCCTTTCAGCTTTCCGGCGGCATGAAGCAGCGCGTAATGATTGCCATCGCGCTGGCCGGAAATCCGCGCCTGTTGATTGCGGACGAGCCGACGACGGCGCTCGATGTGACGATCCAGGCGCAGATTCTGGACTTGCTCCGCCGACTGCAAGCCGAGCGCGGCATGGGCATGTTGCTGATTACGCATGATCTCGGGGTCGTTGCGCAGATGGCACACCGCATCGGCGTAATGTATGCCGGAGAAATCGTCGAGGAAGCGCCACGCGAAGCGTTTTTCTCCAATCCGCAACATCCCTATACGCAAAAGCTGTTTGCCGCCTTGCCGGATTTATCGCGCCGTGGTGGCGTGTTGGAAACCATCGCGGGGCAGGTGCCGCCGCTCCACGCCATGCCCGCGGGGTGCCGTTTTGCGGCACGCTGCCAACTCGCATGGGAGCGTTGCCGGAGGGAGTCGCCCGGCTGGTACGAATGCGGTGACGGTCACCGTGTGCGCTGCCACTGGGTGGCTGAAAAGAATGCTCCTGAGATATTCGGTCAGGAGCAACAATCAACGTTGTCAAGTGCTGCGTGCGCGGCGGTAACAAGTGGCGGCGATATGTCGCTCAAGGTCAGTGATTTGCGCGTGCACTTCCCGATCAAGCGCGGCCTGTTGCAGCGGACAGTCGGTTACGTGAAGGCGGTCGATGGCGTTTCACTCGAACTTGGGCGTGGTAAAACGCTGGCGCTGGTAGGTGAATCCGGGTGCGGAAAAACGACAGTAGGTAAGGCTATCCTGCAATTGATTCGACCGACTGCAGGTAATATCCATGTCGCTGGTCATGAATTGACCGGCATGTCGCGCGCGGCGTTACGACCGATGCGTCAGTGTATGCAGATGGTTTTTCAGGATCCCTTTGCCTCGCTTAATCCAAGAATGTCCGTGGGCGAGATCATTGCAGAGGGAATGAGTGCGCTTGGAGGCGCAAACCAAACCGCGCCGTTCGAGGCTGCGATAGCCGCACTGTTGGAGCAAGTAGGGTTGCCCGGCGATGCAGCAAGCCGTTTTCCTCATGAGTTTTCGGGCGGGCAGCGTCAACGCATTGCGATAGCCAGAGCGTTGGCCGTACAGCCTGAACTGCTTATCTGCGACGAGCCGACCTCAGCTCTCGACGTATCCGTCCAAGCACAGATTCTCAACCTGCTTAAATCGTTGCAGGACCAACTCGGGCTGGCGTATCTGTTCATTACGCACAACTTCGCGGTGGTCGATTATCTTGCTCATGAAGTTGCAGTCATGTACCTCGGACGAATCGTTGAGCGCGGAGAGGTTAACGAAGTGTTGCGTAACCCGCAGCATCCCTACACGCAGGCACTGCTCTCTGCCGTGCCCTCTCCTCGTATTGACGGGGCTCAAGAGGTCATTCGGCTCGGCGGAGAAACGCCATCACCGGCCAGTCCGCCGAAAGGCTGTCATTTCCATCCGCGCTGCGCGTTCCGGACAGAGGCTTGCCTTACGGATTACCCCGCGCCCTGTCGGGTTTCTTCCAGCCATATGGTTTGTTGCCACCTGCGCCGCTGACCGAACGTCGCGGCGCGTCCCCTGACGCAGTTGCACGCAGGAGGGTATTCGGACAATCAGCAAGGAATATAGATTTCGTATTCCGTAGGCTCTTCCAGAAGAATGTCGATCTGGTTCTGGATCTCCTTCCGCTCTTCGCTGTTGAACCAACGCCGCCAGTCGTCGACGGTCTTCCACGTGCTGATCACCATGCTCTCGCCTTCCTCGTCGAAACGTTTGTAAGTTTCGCCGGAGATGTAGCCGGCCTGGCTGAGAGTCTGTGATCGCATCTTCTTTAGCAGATAGTCCAGACCGTCCACGGTTTGCTCATTGACCTTCCTCTTGATCAGAATCTTGACTGCCATGATGTGTACCTCCTTTGTTGTTGGTGGTTCTGGTGGTCTTACACGTTCATCGCAATGATCTTAAGCGAATCCCGCTTCCAGTATAGATAGCGGTTTTCCGAAATGCTGAGCGCAACGGCAGAACATCCCGCAGGATGTTCAGTGGTTGCTTGTTCTATTCAGGGATTCTGGGCCAACTGGATAGTCAGCGTCGTCCCGGGCCTGAGGGTTTTTGGAGAAACACTGTTCCAGCGTAATAGGTCGTCTGTTTCGACTTTGAACTGCTGAGCAATCGAATACAGCGTGTCACCGCGGCGGACCGTGTAGCGCGTGATTCTAGGTTGTTTTACTGCCTTGTTTGCTGCTGCCGTCGGCTTGGCCTTTGTTGCCTCTTTTCCACTGGTCTCACCATCATCGGAGGAAGGTGCCGGGGCTGTGGCGAGCAAGCGTGGGGATGGAACTGTTATTACCTGGAGTCTGGTTCCAACAGCAATGGAATTGCCTCGCAACTCATTTGCCTTCTTCAGCGCATCCACCGTGGTTCCGTAGCGTTGAGCGATGGCGAAGAGTGAATCGCCTTTTGATACGATGTGAGTTATAGATTGTCCGGCAGACCCTCTTGGGGTCACTCTGCCGTTGGTCTCTTGGGGCGACGCATTCATCAATGATGGCGGCGAGTTGTTAATGGTGGTCGTGCGTCCACTAACCAGCAGGGTGTCGCCTTGCCTGATTCTCGCTCTGCTACCCAATCCATTCGCGGCTCTCAGGCTAGCGATCGTCATGCCAAATCGCTTGGCGACTTTTGCGAGAGTGTCGCCTCTGCGGAACGTGTAGTTCTGCCATGCAGATAATGGCTTGTTGCCTTCCTCGTGGGCTTCCAGGTTGCTTACGAACGTTTCCATCTTTTCTGCCGGTATTACCAGAGGAGTTTCCGGCGTGATGACGGGGCGGTTGTGCGCGGGGTTGAGTGCGACAAACTCCTGGACAGGCATTTCTGCCAGTTTGGCTGCGACGCTGACATCGATGTGTGAATCTGTCGTAATGGTGGCGAAGAACGGTCGGTTGGGGATGCTCGGTAGTTCGAGTTGCGCGAGGATGGGCGGGCTGTTGAAGATGTTTTTCAGGGCTTGCAGTTTCGGGACGTAATTTCGTGTTTCCAAAGGCATGGTCAGGCTAAGATAGTCTGTGGGCAGACCTTGCGCACGGTTCTTTCCTATGGCTCGGCCTACTGCACCTTCGCCCCAGTTGTAGGAAGCCAGTGCAAGATGCCAGTCACCGTGCATCTCATATATCGACTGCAGATAATCGAGGGCTGCATTGGTCGACGCCACAATGTCGCGCCGTTCGTCCTTCCACCAGTCTTGGTCCAGGTTGTAGCGCTTGCCGGTAGAGGGGATGAATTGCCAGAGGCCGGATGCCTTGGAGCGGGAATACGCCATGGGGTTGTAGGCGCTCTCAACCATCGGCAGCAGGGCTAATTCCATAGGCATGCCGCGTTTTTCCAGTTCGTCAACGATGTAGTACAGATATCGGCTGCTTCGATCGACCATGCGACGCATGTAATCGGGACGGTTCATATACCACTGCTGGTGATGAAGTACTAATTCGTCATGCAGGTCTGGCATGGCAAAGCCGTGTCGAATCCGCTGGAACAGATCGTCCGGAAAACCAATGAGGTCAATGGGCTTTGCAATAGGGGGGACTTCGGGGACGTCGATACGCTGGAGCGTGCTGTTGTCGTACGCCGGAATCTCCGCAATGCGCAAACTGCGATATGCGTCTGGCTGTGATGATTCAGTCTGGTCTACTGGCGGCTGGGTTACGCTCGCACAACCACTGAGTAGCGCGATACATGCGCAGACGAAGCCGCTGCGAGAGCGAATGCGACGGAGTATGAATCCGAGTCGTGTGATCATCCGTTTTCCTGAACTGGTCTGCCATGCAGTTAATGTGCCATGACAGGCAGAGCTCCTGACTGTTCGGCCGACAATCGGCGGAGTATATCGCATACGGCAAGGACGCATCCCGTCGGAAACCTTGGTTGCGTTGGTGCGGGCGCGCGGTTTTTGGTCATCGACGCAGTTGAGGTGAAGTAAAATCGTCGGGTTATCGCCATACACCGTCGGTACAATGGACACAACACTAATTGACTTTATCCAGCGTCTTCCGAAGGCGGAACTGCACCTGCATATTGAAGGAACGCTTGAGCCTGAAATGATGTTCTCTCTGGCGCAGCGGAACGGAGTGAGGCTCCTGTATGCTTCGGTGGACGAATTGCGCGCAGCCTATCGGTTCACCGACCTGCAGTCGTTTCTCGATCTCTATTATGCAGGTGCGGCAGTTTTGCAGACCGAACAGGATTTTTACGATCTGACCATGGCATACGTTCGTCGGGCGATTGCCGACAACGTTCGTCATGCCGAGATTTTTTTTGATCCACAAACGCATACTGTGCGTGGTATCCCACTCGCGACCGTCTTTGCCGGGATTGCGGGTGCCTTGCGACAGGCGCGCGGCGAATTCGGTTTTTCCAGTCGGCTAATCCTTTGTTTTCTCCGCCATCTCTCAGAAACGGATGCTTTTGCGACGCTGAATGCGGCGTTGCCGCTGCGTGCCGAATATGGCGATCTCTGGACGGCGGTGGGTTTGGATTCCGGAGAAGTCGGTAATCCGCCGGAAAAGTTTGCTGGCGTATTTTCTCTAGCGCGTGAGTTAGGGTTCCGGATCGTTGCCCATGCGGGGGAAGAAGGACCGCCTGCGTATATTCGTGGCGCTCTGGATATTCTGCATGCGGAACGCATTGATCACGGCGTGCGTTCAGAAGAGGATGCAGAGTTGATGCGACGACTGGTGCAGGAAAGGATTCCCTTGACTGTTTGTCCTCTGTCAAATCTTAAACTATGTGTCGTGCGTGACTTGCGTGAACATAATCTGGCCAGGTTGGCACGGTCAGGTGTATGCGTGACGATCAATTCCGACGATCCTGCCTATTTTGGCGGATATATCAACGCGAACTTTATCGAAACAGCAGAGGCCTTGGCGCTCACTCGTGAGGAGATTTTGCAAATCGCTCGAAATGGCTTTGAGGCGGCATTTGTCGATAACGATCAGCGGTCATCGTGGCTGGAAGAATTGAATCGGATTGCAGGCTTGTGCTCGAACGGATAATCACAATGTTTCCGCCGCTGTGCGGCTCCGCGAAATCTGAAGTCATCTGTTGCGAGGTTGAAGATGGATGTGGCCGTCGCTAAAGAGATCGCCAGCGGCTTACGAGCCTCCCGTCGGGTATTGTTTGTGACTGGTGCAGGTATTTCCGCGGATTCAGGGCTCCCGACGTACCGTGGTGTTGGTGGGCTCTATAACGACGAACTGACTGAGGATGGACTGACTATTGAAGATGCGCTATCGAGTGCATGTTTGACGGTCCATCCTGAGGTTACTTGGAAGTATCTTTCCGCGATTGAAGCCAACTGCCATAAGGTTTATCCCAATGCAGCACATTTTGCGATCGCCTCGTTGGAACAACATCTTGATGTTGTAGTTCTGACTCAGAATATCGATGGTCTGCATCTAAGAGCGGGGAACTCTGATGTTATTGAAATTCACGGATCGCTTGGTCGCCGATTCTGCATGCGTTGCGGAAGTGACGCTGAGACGAGTGACGGAAATGTTCCACCGCTTTGCACAAAGTGTGGGGGGGTTGTCAGGCCTCAAGTCGTGCTATTCGGGGAAATGCTGCCTGAGGCTGCGCTTGACAGGTTGTATTCTGCAATGAAGTGCGGTTTCGATATGGTTTTCGTTGTGGGAACCTCAGCGGTGTTTCCCTACATTGCGGAACCCGTGCTCCAGTCGGTGTATAAGGGTGTGCCTACTGTCGAAATCAATCCTGCTCGAACGGCATTAAGCGACAAGGTCGGTCGTCACTTGGCGCTACGGGCGGTTGATGTGCTGCCATCGATCTGTTCCATGGCCTTCCCCGAGAACTGATTTCCTTGGGACCAGAGTGAAGTAGATAGGGAACTGGTAAAGGCCGTGCTGCGATCGCAACGGCTACGTCAGACTGCCGGATTCCCAGAGGGCGTGGAGGCGTCAAGCGCGTCTGTTCCGTTAGGGTAACGACACTTGCGCTTAAGCGGGGCAGAGATGTGTCAATTTTCGCACCGCGCTATTCATATTGAGCAGTGTTATCAACTGGAGACTTCCTTAATTGCTTCTTAGATCAAACCTTCTCACGGCGGAGGCGTTTGCCCTGACAAAGCGCCCTGAGCGAATTAATTTCCACAAAAATCGAGAAATGCAGTTGACGCTGATTGGGCGCGTTGCTATAGTTCGCCCCCTCGCAACACGGGGCGCCCTTCGAGGTGCCAGTTAAATAAAATTTTGTTTAACAGGGTTGACGAGGCAGAAGAGATGAGTATATAATTCTTTTCTTTCGGTCGCGGGGTGGAGCAGTCTGGCAGCTCGTCGGGCTCATAACCCGAAGGTCACAGGTTCAAATCCTGTCCCCGCAACCAATAGCTCTTTAAAAACTGGACGATTGATAGGTGTGGGTTTTTGATTGAGTTGCGATCTGCTTTGGTGGATTGCGAAGAGATTGAAGGCTCGCACGATGTAAAGAAGTCTGTGGATCAGGAATGATCTGCAGGACGTCAAGCGAGAGTTTTAACAGGAATTGAACTGAAGAGTTTGATCCTGGCTCAGATTGA
>QKII01000071.1 GCA_003249625.1 Propionivibrio sp.
GTTCGTCATCGGAGCGCTAAGTCGTCGCATGGTTGATTCTCTGGAAAAAGCGCTGGGCTATGTCTATCGTGACAAGTCGTTGTTGTCGGCGGCGCTGACACATCGGAGCCATAGCGCGCAACACAACGAGCGGCTCGAGTTTCTTGGCGATTCGATTCTGAATGCGGTGATAGCCCGGGAACTTTTCGCGAAATTTCCGGAGGCGCCCGAAGGCGATTTGTCACGCCTTCGGGCGAATCTCGTGAGGCAGGATTCTCTTCATACCCTCGCGCTGTCGTTATCGCTCGGCGGATACATTCGTCTTGGCGAGGGCGAGTTGAAAAGCGGTGGGGCAAGTCGGCCATCAATTCTCGCCGATGCGCTTGAGGCCATCTTTGGCGCCATTTGGCTTGATGGAGGCTTCGAAGCGGCCAGCACGGTTATCTGCAAATTGTATGGGGCAATGATTGAAGGTCTGTCGCTTGAAAGGCCAATCAAGGATGCAAAAACCCGTCTGCAGGAATACCTGCAGGCAAGGCGTTTACCATTGCCAAAATACCTTTTGATCAGCACGGATGGCGAGGCGCATGCCCAGGTGTTCAATATGGCCTGTGAGATAGAACGCCTGCGTATTCGCTCTGAGGGGCGTGGCGGGAGCCGGCGGGCAGCGGAGCAGGTGGCTGCGGAAAAGGCGCTGGAAAAGTTGAATTTCAATACGGACGAGCGGTGAATATCATGGCTGATTTGAAGTCTGGCTATGTGGCCATCGTAGGTCGCCCCAATGTGGGAAAGTCGACCCTGCTCAACAGACTGGTCGGAGAGAAGATAAGTATAGTCTCGCGCAAGGCGCAGACGACGCGTCATCGGGTTGCCGGTATCCTTACCGAAGCCGATGCGCAGTATGTTTTCGTCGATACGCCGGGTTTTCAAACGAAGCACGCTAGCGCCCTGAATCGCGCGATGAACCGCGGTGTCACACAGGCACTGGCGGATGTTGACGTTGTGGTGTTTGTCGTTGAGCCGAGAGCTCTAGGTGCGCAGGATCGAGCCGTGATTCGCCTGCTGCCGGAAGGCAAGCCTGTCATCCTGGCAGTTAACAAAACGGATGAGGTCAAGGATAAGAACAGTCTGCTACCTCTGCTGGCGGGCTTGTCAAAGGAGTATCCATTTGCGGCCATCGTTCCCGTCAGTGCCACAAGGGGAAGCCAACTCCGGGACCTGCTCACCGAGGTGCGCAAGCATTTGCCGCACGACGAACTGCTTTTTGCGGAAGACGATATCACCGACAAAAGCGAACGTTTTCTCGCCGCCGAATACATTCGTGAAAAAGTCTTCCGACTGATTGGTGACGAACTGCCCTACGCGTCGACTGTCGAGATCGAAAAGTTCGAGATCGACGGAGCATTGCGCCGGATCAACGCGGCTATCGTTGTCGATCGCGAGGCACACAAGGGCATCATCATCGGCAAGGGCGGCGAGACGCTTAAGCGGATCGCCTCCGAGGCGCGTCAGGACATGGAGCGTCTTTTCGACGGAAAAGTGTTTCTTGAGGTATTCGTCAAGGTCAAGTCGGGCTGGTCCGACGACGAACGGCTACTCAAGAGCCTGGGGTATGAATAGGCGTTTGCTCTTGTCCGGCAAGTGAATCGATGCAACATCGACATAAAGTGGATGGGCAGCCGGCGTTCGTTCTGCACAGCTACCCCTTTCGCGAAACAAGCCTGATCGTCGAAGCGTTTTCACGGGATTTTGGACGTGTGGCCCTGCTGGCAAGGGGAGCGAGGCGAGCACGATCGGTCATGCGTGGTCTGCTGATGGCCTTTCAACCGCTCGAACTGTCCTGGGCCGGCAAGGGCGAGGTGCAGACCCTGATGAAGGCCGAGTGGCAAGGCGGGCAGCCGCTTTTGACGGGAAAGGCGCTATTCTGCGGCTACTATCTGAACGAACTTCTGGTGAACCTTTTGCCCCGTGAAGATGCGCATCCGCGATTGTTCTCCTTTTATGCCGAAATCCTGCGTCGCTTTGCCCTGGCGCCTCGCGAGTCGGATATCCGCTGTTTCGAACGGGCTTTTCTGCAGGAGTTGGGCTACGGCTTGTTGCTTCTCGATGATGTGGATGGCTATCCTGTCGATCCAAGCGGCTTTTATGCCTACGAGATTGAGCGCGGGCCGGTCAGGCTCGATGTTGCAGGAAAAGGCCCGTTGGCGATCCGGGGCAAGACCTTGATTGATCTTGCCGCAGATGATTTTTCCGACGCGCGTACCCTTTCGGAAGCCAAACAGTTGATGCGTGCGCTGATTGCGCATTATCTGGGTGGAAAATCACTGGAGACGCGCAAGATTTTTTTGGAGTATCACGAACTATGATTGAACTGGGCGTTAATATCGACCACGTTGCAACCATCCGTCAGGCTCGCATGACTTACGAACCCGAGCCTGCGTGGGCAGCGGTGGAGGCACATATCGGCGGCGCGGATGGCATCACCGTGCATCTGCGGGAGGATCGTCGCCATATTCAGGATGCGGATGTCGAGAAACTGCGCACGCTGACACAGATCAAGCTGAACCTTGAAATGGCGGCGACCGATGAGATGGTCGACATTGCCTGCCGCCTGAAGCCGGAAATGGCGATGCTTGTCCCGGAGGGGCGGCATGAAGTCACCACGGAGGGCGGACTGGATATCGTCGCACAGGAAGCGAAATTGAAGCAGGCGGTGGCACGCCTTTCCGATGCGGGGATAATCAGCAGCGTATTCATTGATGCCGATCTCGATCAGGTGGCGGCAGCGGCGCGCATTGGCGCACGGGTCTGTGAAATCCATACAGGACCTTACGCGCATGCTTTTCACACCCAGGGGCGCGATGCGGAGAGTCCCGCAGTGGTTGCCGAACTTCAAAAGATCCGGGATGCCGGCGATGCAATTTGTGGTCTCGGTATGCGCTTCAATGCGGGGCACGCGCTGAATTATTTCAATGTTCAGCCCGTGGCGCGCTTGCCCGGGATTCGGGAGTTGCACATCGGCCATTCCATCGTCTGCCGTGCGGTGTTCGTCGGGCTGCGTGAAGCGGTTCGTGAAATGAAACGCCTGATGCGCGAGGCTGCCGCACTGTCACACCAATCTCCATGATTGTCGGTATTGGCACCGACATCGCGTCGGTTAAGCGGGTCGGCCGTCTGTACGAGCGTCACGGACAGCGCGCGCTGGAAAAGCTGTTGGCTCCATCCGAATTTAGCGAATTTGCGTGCGCACGCGACCCGGCGCGTTTCCTGGCCAAACGTTTTGCCGCAAAGGAAGCGTTCGGCAAGGCTTTGGGGGTCGGCATCGTTGCGCCTGCTACCTTGCCAAATATTGCTGTCGGCCATGATGACTTGGGAAAACCGGTGTTTAGCTATGCTCCAATACTGGCGGCCTACCTCGATGAACGTGCTTTTGTCGCGCATCTGTCAATCAGCGACGAAACGGAATACGCCATCGCTCGTCGTCGTCGAACGTTCCTGAACTGGAATTGCCATGTCTGTGATGCTCCCGCTCGGGCCGCTGATGATCGATATCGCCGGCCATGAACTGACGAGTCTGGATCGTGAACGCCTCAGCCATCCGCTCGTCGGAGGCGTAATTCTTTTTGCGCGGAACTATGTTTCACCGGGCCAACTGTCGGCGCTGACCGCCGACATTCATGCGCTCCGTTCTCCTTCGTTGTTGATCGCCATCGATCACGAGGGCGGGCGGGTCCAGCGTTGACGCCTCGGCGAGTTATGGGAGCGCGATGTGCCATGTTCGTTGACGACTGCGCGGCAGATTGGCTATGTGTTGGCCAGTGAGTTGAGGAATCACGGCGTGGATTTGTCGTTCACGCCGGTGCTCGATCTGGATTGGGGGCGCAGCAAGGTGATCGGCGACCGTTCGTTTCACCGCGATCCCGCAGTGGTTGTGCAGTTGGCCGGTGAGTTGATTGCCGGGCTTCGACAGGCCGGGATGAAGGCATGTGGCAAGCATTTTCCTGGGCATGGCTGGGTGGAGGCTGACTCACATGTGGCTATTCCGATAGATCGGCGTTCCCTGGTCGAGATCGAAACGGACATGCAACCCTTCAGGCGCATCGCGCTCGATGCGGTCATGCCGGCGCACGTCATCTATCCGGCTGTGGATGAGCGGCCGGC
>QKII01000046.1 GCA_003249625.1 Propionivibrio sp.
ACGCCTTTGCTCATCGAGGCCGCAGGTCGTGCCAGACGCCACATCGTTGTTGTGTATTTGTTTCCGCCTGATGGCTCCGAAACAAATTGCAACGAAGCGCCCTGCGAGCGAAATCCTTTGCAACCGCACATTCCGGAGAATGGCTCCATCAGCAAGGCGCCAGAAACGGATCGGCCGGCTGACCCACTCAATTCTCAAAAAGGAGTCTGAATCATGAAAACACGTTCTTCCCCCCGCCTGCTCGTCGCCGCCCTGACTCTCACGCTTGGCCTGGCCGCTGGTGGTTCTGCCATGGCGCGCGGCCAGAACTTCGGGCCCGAGCAAGGGAAACCTGGCCAACACCTGATCATGCATGAGCGGGCGATGACTCGTCTGCACGACGAACTGAAGCTCGACGAGAAGCAGGACACGCTCTGGAAAGTGGCTGAAAAATTCAGCAGCGATCATCGTGGCGCGATGCGTGAGCGCTTTCAGAAGGATCATGCCGAAATCAAGGCCTTGCTTGATCAGCCGGGCGCTGACCTGCGTGCTGTTGCCAAACGTATGGACGACCTGAAATCCGAGGCAGCGAAGGAGCGTGACAGCGTCCGCGATCGCTGGTTGACGGTTTATGACTCGCTAAATCCAGAGCAGAAAGAGAAGGCCCGGGTCTTCTTCAAGACGGGATTCGACCGGATGGAGCACCGGGGCGATCATCGCGGCCGTCAAGGCAAGGATCGTCCGGGGCGTAATCAGCAGCAACGTGCTGTGCCGGCCCCGGTTCCGGCGCCGCAAGGCTGACCTCCTCTCGTTACGTGCGTGTTGCGTCATTCGACGACGCAACACGCAGAGGTATTAACTTGTATTTACCGAACCACGTCCCTCTCCAGTCGCGCTTTGGCGGCAAGCTGGCCGATAATTCCGGTTTGTCCCGTTGACCTGTCGTTCCAATAACGCCGTGACCGTTCATTCTCGCAAGCTTCTGCCGCTTTATGCCTGTTATTTGGTGTTTGGCGGGTGCTCTACGTTTAATCAACGTCTTGACGAGCTCTCGGTGCCCCATGGCGTCGTCGTACCAACGGTCTGGGGGGCAACGGCGCAGACGCCTCGGCCGATTGAAGCCAGTGTGCTCGCTCAATGGTGGAGGCAACTCGGTGATCCACAACTCGAACAATTGATTGACACGGCGTTGATCAACGCGTCCGATCTGCGCAGTGCGCAGGCCAAGTTGCGTCAATCTCGCGCGACCCGTGATCTGGCCGTGGCGAATCTCTATCCGAGCATTGGCATCTCTGTCGGTGCGACGCGCTCGCGTTCCGGTGTAGAGGCAGGGGGGAGTGGTCACCCGCAGACGCTCTATGCTGCCGGCTTCGATGCCAGCTGGGAACCGTCGATCTTTGGCGGTCTGCGCGACGCGGCAACGGGCGCGGAAGCCGACGCCGCGGCGATGGCCGCGACGCTGGAGTCCACGCGCGCCTCGCTGGCTGCCGAGGTCGCACTCGAATACGTTACTCTGCGCGCCAGCCAACAGCGTCTGGCCATTGCCCGAGCCAATGTCGCCAGCCAGGCTGAAACCCTGCAGATCGCCGAGTGGCGCGCGTTGGCCGGTCTCGTCACCGCACTCGATGTGGCGCAGGCGCGTACCAGCCTTGAACAAACCCGCGCGTCAATCCCCGCACTCGAAAACAGCCGTGCCGCGGCAGAGAACCGTCTCGCTGTTCTCGCCGGCCGCGCCCCCGGCAGCCTGCGCGACATGCTGCAGGAAACCCGGCCGCTGCCTGTGGCGCCGGATGCCATTGCGGTCGGCATCCCGGCCGATACGCTGCGGCAGCGCCCGGACGTGCAAGCGGCCGAGCTGACGCTGAAAGCGGAAATCGCCCGTACTGCCGAACGTGAGGCCGACCGCTACCCGACGCTTACGCTCAGCGGCTCGCTGGGTTGGAAAGCATTCAGCCTGTCGGCGCTCGGTGGTGGTGACGGACTCGTACGTTCGCTGGCCGCCAGTCTGGCAACGACCTTGTTCGACGGTGGCCGCATCCGCAGTCAGATCGCCGTGCAGAATGCCGTGCAGGAACAGGCGCTGATCGCCTGGGAGAAAAGCGTGCTGACCGCGCTCGAAGACGTCGAGAACGCGATGAGTGCTTACGCCACCGGACGCGATCGTACCGAGGCGCGACGACGTGCCGCCGAGTCAGCCGCGACGGCTGCCGAACTGGCTCGCGCCCAGTATCAGGCCGGGCTGGCCGACTTCCAGAACGTGCTTGAAACGGAACGCACCTTGCTTGCTGCTCAGGACAATCTGGCGAGTGCCGAAGCCGACGTACTGACAGCGGTTATTCAGCTTTACAAAGCGTTGGGAGGCGGTTGGCAGACTGTGCACGTTAATACGGAATTCAATAAATCATGACCGCGTCCGAACAACGTCCCGACAACGCCCTCCCCGATTTCCTCAAGGCCGGAGGTCAATCATCTACCTTTCTCGGCCGCTCGAAACGCTTCTGGGTTGTTGCTGGCCTTGGCGCAGGAGCCTTGTTGTTCGCGCTGGCCTATTCCGGCGGAGGCAATGGTGGAACTGGGCAGTTCCTGACCGAGGAGGCCGAGAACGGAAACCTCGTCGTCAGTATTTCGGCGAGTGGCACCTTGGCGCCGACGCGCTCGGTCGATGTCGGCAGCGAGCTCTCCGGTACGCTCGAGGCGGTGCTGGCCGACGAAAACGACAAGGTGGCAAAGGGGCAGGTGGTGGCTCGTCTCGACACCTCCA
Source organism: Propionivibrio sp. (assembly GCA_003249625.1). Next base: position 2,741 of record QKII01000046.1, read on the forward strand.
AGCTGCGTGACGCCGTGGCGAAATCGCGGGCGGCGGTACAGGCCGCCGAAGCGGGTGTTGCCCAGATGGAGGCGACCGTTGCGGAATCCCGTGCCAATCTGAATCGTCTCCGGCACGTCGCCGAACTCTCGGGTGGCAAGGTGCCGTCCAAAAGCGAGCTGGAAGCCGCCGAGGCGACCTCGCAGCGCGCCGTCGCCAACCTTGCCAGCGCGAAGGCTGACGTTGCTCAGGCGCGGGCGACGCTGAAAACCGACGAGACGAACATTGAGAAGGCCGTTATCCGCTCACCGATCAATGGCGTCGTGCTGACGCGCAAGGTCGAGCCCGGGCAGACTGTTGCCGCACAGATGACGACGCCGGTGTTGTACGTGATCGCCGAGGACCTGACCAAAATGGAACTGCAGGTCAAGGTCGACGAGGCCGACGTTGCCGCGGTGAAACTCGGCCAACCGGCCACATTCACCGTTTCGGCCTGGCCGGGGCGCAATTTTCCGGCGGCGATCCAGCGGGTCGGCCTCGGTTCGACAACGACGGACAACGTGGTGACCTACAAGACCGTATTGACCGTCGCCAACGACGATCTGGCACTGCGCCCCGGTATGACGGCGACGGCGCGCATCATCACCGCCCAGCGCGATAACGTGCTGCTCGTGCCGAATGCGGCGCTGCGCTTCTCGCCGCCCGCTGTCGGCGTCAAGCCCGAGGGAGGGATTATTTCCCGCTTGATTCCGCACCCGCCACGGCCACCGAGCCAGAAGCCGAAAGCCACCTCAGGGGATACCAAGCAGGTGTGGATTTTGCGCGACGGTCAGCCCGTGCCGATTCCGGTACTGGTCGGCGCCAGCAATGGTCGCCAAACCGAAATCACGGGCGGGGAACTGAAAACGGGGGCGGCGGTGATCGTCGACTATCAGGAAAAAGCCAAGTGAGCGAAGTCCATGGCGAACCGCTGATTTCGCTGCGCGCCATCACCAAGACTTACGGGCAGGGCGCGGCGGCTTTTCAGGCGCTGAAGGGCGTCGATCTCGACATCCCGCAGGGGCAATTCGTAGCCATCATGGGGCCGAGCGGTTCCGGCAAGTCGACGGCGCTGAACATTCTCGGTTGCCTTGATGGTCCCACGAGCGGCGCGTTCCGCTTCAAGGACATCGCCGTCGAAGCACTGTCGCGAAACCAGCGGGCCATGCTGCGCCGGCATTACCTTGGCTTCGTTTTCCAGGGCTTCAACCTGCTTTCGCGTACCTCCGCGCAGGAGAACGTCGAACTGCCGTTGCTCTACCGCGGTGCCGAAACGGCGCAACGTCATGCCGCGGCCCACGAGGCGCTGGCGCAGGTCGGCCTGACCGGCTGGGAGCATCACACACCGGCCGAACTTTCCGGCGGCCAGCAGCAGCGCGTCGCCATCGCCCGCGCCATCGTCACCCGTCCGCTGGTGCTGCTTGCCGACGAGCCGACCGGCAACCTCGACAGCCAGCGTGGCCACGAGATCATGGACTTGCTCGTTTCGCTCAACCGCGAGCAGGGCATCACCATCATCATGGTCACGCACGAACCGGAGATGGCGCATTACGCGGATCGCGTGGTGAAGTTCGTCGACGGACTGGTGGCCAGCGATGAGTCGAAGGAGCGCACATGACCCAGATGCTGCTCAACGCTTTGCTGCTTGCCCTGCGCGCAATCCGCCGCAACCTGATGCGCTCGTTCCTGACCGTGCTCGGCGTGGTCATCGGCGTCGCTGCGGTGATTACCATGGTCACGCTCGGCAACGGCGCGACGCGCATGGTCTCCGACCAGATCTCAAGCCTCGGTAGCAACCTGCTGATACTGCGACCCGGCCAAAGACTGGGTCCGGGGCGTGACAGCGCCGGAGCGGCGAGCTTCAAGCTGGCCGACGTGGATGCTATCCAGGCGCAAATCCCCGCGCTCAAGGCGGTTGCCCCCGTCGTCGGCAGTTCGGTGACGCTCGTTGCCGGCAACCAGAACTGGCAGTCGCAGGTAAACGGCACGAGCAATGCCTATTTCGTCGCCGGCAACTGGCAGATTGCCTCGGGACGGCAGTTTGAGGAGGATGAAGAGATCGCTGGCAAGGCCGTGTGCATCATCGGCGCAACGGTCAAAAAGCAACTGTTTCCGAGAGGCTCGCCGATCGGCGACGAAATCCGCGTCAAGAATTTCGCCTGCGAGATCATCGGCGTCCTGCAAGGCAAAGGACAGGGCGCGATGGGCCAGGATCAGGACGATGTGGTGCTGATGCCAATCCGTACCGTGCAGCGGCGGCTGACCGGTAAAGTGAATGATGTGTCGACGTTGATGCTCTCGCTGCGCGATGGTGTGGCTGCTGGTCCCGTCATGGAGCAGATACGCAAGCTGATGCGCGAACGGCGCAAGCTCTCGGAAAACGCCGACGACGACTTCAACGTGATGGATACCAAGCAGATCGCTGAAACGCTGTCCGGCACCATCCGCACGATGACCGCGCTGCTCGGCGCGGTGGCGGCGGTCAGTCTGCTCGTCGGCGGCATCGGCATCATGAACATCATGCTCGTCTCGGTTACCGAGCGGACGCGCGAGATCGGTATTCGCCTCGCCATCGGCGCGCTCGAGCACGAGGTTCTACTGCAATTCCTGATCGAGGCTGTGGTGCTTTCGGCACTGGGCGGCCTCGTCGGCATCCTGCTCGCGCTGTTCGTCTGCCTCGGCCTCACGGCGCTGATGAGCATGCCCTTCCTGTTCAATCCGGGGATCAACCTGCTGGCCTTTTTCTTTTCCGGTCTGATCGGCATTGTCTTCGGTTACATGCCGGCGCGCCGCGCAGCGCGTCTCGATCCGATTGTTGCATTACGGTTTGAATAGGGTGAAACGGTGGCAGTCCAGAACGTCGGGCGGCGGTGAATTGGCCGTGTGGCCAGACCAATAAGCACCGCTCGTTACTGCGCGAACATCCACCGTCATTTCCCTCTGCAGGAAGGTTGGTCGGCTGGCCAAACCAATTGGAAAATATCGAATTCCCCTGAAGAATCAATCCGTTTCAGAAAACCAACAGGCATCTGAAAAAGCGGACGGATTTCCTCGTTCGGCCGTGCGACCCTGCGCCAGCAGGACTACAATGTCGCCTTCGGCATTCCATCAGGAAAAAAATGCCGAGCCAACAACAAAAAAATACCAAGCCACCCACTTCAGGAGATTTGCATCAATGAATCAACGCTTCACCCAGACCTTCCTTGTCGTTCCCGCACGACAAGGCGTAGGTCTAACCTCCGTCACACTGGGGATTGTGCGTGCCCTGCAGCGTCACGGCGTCGAGGTTCGCTTCGCCAAGCCCGTGGCACAGGATATCGGCGACACGTCGGTCCATTTCGCCCGCGAGATATTCCCGGTTCTTGTTCCCGAGGCGATTCCGTTGCAGGACGTCGCCGAGCAGATGGCTGCCAACCAGTCGAACGATCTGATGGAGGAAATCGTCACCCTTTGCATGAATGCCGGCGAAGGCGCCAGCGTTCTGGTGGTAGAGGGCCTGCACACGGACCCCGCACATCCGTTCACGTCGCACCTCAACGTCGACATGGCGCGCAGCCTGAAGGCGGAGGTCGTCGTCGTGGCCGATGCCAAGGCGTCGAATGCCACCGATGATCTGCGCCTTACGATCCGCCAGTACGCCAACGAAGGCTGCAAGGTCGCAGGCGCCATTCTGAACATGGCACCGGAAGACTACGTAGCCGACGACCTGAAACGCCGGCTCGGCAACGTGCCGCTGTGGGGCGTTGTTCACGATACGCCGCTGCTGCAGGCGCCGCGCATGGTCGATGTGGCCCGTCACCTGAATGCGGAGGTCATTCTCGCCGGTGAGATCGCCTCCCGCCGCGTTACCGACACCATCATTACCACCCGTTCAGCTGCCGCGTTCATCCCGCGCCTGCGTCCCGGCACGCTGGTCATCGCCGCCGGTGACCGCGACGACATCGTGATGGCCGTGGCGCTGGCCGCCAGCCGTGGCATACCGCTCGCCGGGCTGCTGCTCACGCACAACAGCTCGATCGCGCCGGAACTGATGGACCTGGCCGGACCGGCACTGAACACCGGCCTGCCGATTCTGCGTACACAGGGCGACAGCTACATCATTGCCCGCGCCGTGAGCAAGATCCCCAACGACGTTCCCAGCGATGACACCGAGCGCATGAACGCCGTGCTGGATACCGTAGCCGAGCATCTCGACATCAATGCGATAACCGGCTCGTTCCACATCCCCGAATCTGTCAAGCTCTCGCCGCCGGCCTTCCGTTACCAGCTCATCCAGAAGGCGCGTGCCGCGCAGAAGCGCATCGTGCTGCCCGAGGGCGACGAGCCGCGCACCGTACGAGCCGCCGCGATCTGCGCCGAGAAAGGCATTGCCCATTGCGTGCTGCTCGGCAAGCGCGACGCCATCGAAACGGTTGCCGCCTCGCAGGGCATCACGCTGCCGACCAAGAACCTCGAGATCCTCGATCCGGACAGCATTCGCGAGCAGTACATTCCGCCGATGGTCGAACTGCGCAAGTCCAAGGGGCTGACGCCGCAGATGGCCTCCGCTCAGTTGGAAGACACGGTGGTGCTCGGCACGATGATGCTGGCCGTGGATGAAGTCGACGGCCTCGTCTCCGGCGCCGTGCACACCACGGCCAACACCGTCCGCCCGGCCCTGCAACTGATCAAGACCGCACCGGGTTCGTCGATCGTCTCGTCGGTGTTCTTCATGCTGATGCCTGACCAGGTACTGGCTTACGCCGACTGCGCGATCAACCCCAATCCGACCGCCGAGGAACTGGCGCAGATCGCCAAACAGAGTGCCGACAGCGCCGCTGCGTTCGGCATCAATCCCAAGGTGGCGATGATCAGCTACAGCACCGGCAGCTCGGGACAGGGGCAGGACGTGGAGAAGGTGCGTCAGGCCACCGAGATTGCCCATGCCAGCTTCCCCGAGCTCGTCCTCGACGGCCCGATGCAGTACGACGCCGCGTCGGTTTACGAGGTCGGCAAGCAGAAGGCGCCGAACAGCCCGGTCGCCGGCCAGGCCACGGTGTTCGTCTTCCCCGACCTGAATACTGGCAATACGACGTACAAGGCTGTACAGCGCAGTGCCAATGTTTTGTCCGTCGGACCGATGCTGCAGGGGCTGCGCAAGCCGGTGAACGACCTGTCGCGCGGTGCGCTGGTGGACGACATCGTGTTCACCATCGCACTTACCGCGATTCAGGCGGCTTCGGCACCGCAGGAATAAGCGCTCTTCTGCCGGACGGGCTGCGCCTTGTCGGGGCGCAGCCCGTTTTCATTATTACGACCCGTTACAAAAACGTCGGTGCTTCGGTCGGAGAGGGGAAAAGCCGGTTGTTATAATCTTTCCCCTCGCAATTTCTTCCGGAATTTCGTCCCCATGACCATGCTTCGTTCGCTGTTACTGTCCTTCCTGCTACTCCCGCTGCTGGCGTTCGGCCAGCAGATGCCGACCCCGCCCGCGCTGGCAGCCAAGTCCTGGCTGTTGATCGAATCGGCGTCGGGTCAGGAACTTGCAGCCCAGGCCGCCGATGAGCGTCTGGAACCGGCCTCGCTGACCAAGCTGATGACCGCGTATCTCACCTTCGCCGCGATCAAGCAGGGCACGATCAAACTTGACCAGACCGTGCCCGTCTCAGAAAAGGCCTGGCGCTCTCAGGGTTCGCGCATGTTCATCAAGGTGAACACCCAGGTCGGGGTCGAGGATCTGATCAAGGGCATGATCGTTCAGTCAGGTAATGACGCCTGCGTGGCGCTTGCCGAGGCGATCGCCGGTAGCGAGGACAATTTCGCACAGATGATGAACCGCGAGGCGCAGCGTCTCGGAATGAAGAACACAAGCTTCCGCAACGCCGCCGGTCTGCCCGATCCGCAGCACTACACCACGGCACGCGACCTCTCCATTCTCGCCAGTGCGCTGATCCGTGATTTTCCCAACGAGTACGCCAAGTACTACTCGATCAAGGAATTCCGTTACAACAATATTACCCAGCCGAACCGCAACCGCCTGTTGTGGATCGATCCGACCGTTGATGGCGTCAAGACCGGGCACACGGAGGCAGCTGGCTACTGCCTGATTTCCTCGGCCAAGCGTGGCGATCGCCGCCTGCTGTCGATCGTGCTCGGCGCGTCGTCCGATGCAGTCCGGGCGCAGGAGTCGCTCAAGCTGCTCAACTACGGCTTCCAGTTCTACGAGGCCGTTCGCCTGTACGCCAAGGATCAGGCTGTGTCGAACCTGAAGGTCTGGAAGGGCTCCTCGCCGACCGTGAAAGCCGGCTTCCAGAGCGACTTCGTCATTTCCATTCCCAAGGGATTTTCCTCCCGCCTGACGACCGAACTGGTTTCGCAGCAGCCGCTGCTGGCTCCGGTTGCTGCGGGCCAGCAGATCGGCACGCTCAAGGTGCTGCTCGACGGTAAGCCCTTCGGCGAGTATCCGGTGGTCGCTGTCGAAGCGGTGTCGGTCGCCGGTATCTTCGGGCGGGCAATCGACAGCATTCGTCTGTGGTTCAACTAGGAGAATTCGCATGAAGGCGTATCTGAACGGACGGTTCCTGCCGCTTTCCGAGGCGCGCATCTCGCCGCTCGACCGCGGTTTTCTCTATTCCGACGGAATTTACGAGGTCATCCCCGTTTATTCCCGCTGCCCTTTCCGCCTCGACGAGCACCTGCGCCGGTTACAGGATTCGCTCGATGGCATCCGCCTTGAGAATCCGCACAGCAATGCCGAGTGGAAGACAATCATTCTGCGTCTGATCGCGGAAACGGAATTTGCCGATCAGACCGTCTATATCCAGGTGACCCGCGGTGCCGACGTCAAGCGCGATCCCTGCTTCCCAACTGGCGTGGCGCCGACGGTCTTCCTTTTCAGCGCGCCACTGGTCGGGCCGTCCGATGCGGTCCGCGAGAAGGGTGTCGCGGCAATCACCGCGCCGGATATCCGCTGGGCGCGCTGCAACATCAAGACGGTCGCCCTGCTTCCGAACGTCCTGACCCGCCAGCTCTCTGCAGACATCGGCGCCGCGGAAACGATCATGCTGCGCGACGGTTACCTGACCGAGGGGTCGGCGACCAATGTCTTTATCGTGCGCGATGGCGTCATCATTACGCCGCCGCAGGACCACCGCATCCTCCCCGGCATCACTTGCGATGTCGTGCTCGAACTCGCCGAGAAACACAAGGCCGCGTACGAAGTCCGGCCGATCAGCGAAGAGGAGTTGCGCAATGCCGATGAGGTGTGGCTGACTTCGTCGACCAAGGAAGTGCTGGCAGTGGTCACGCTCGACGGACGTCCGGTTGGACATGGCGAAAATGCCGGCAAGCCCGGTCCGGTGACGAAGCGCATGCACGAGTGGTTCTGTGCCTTCTGCGAAGATGTGATGAGGCACTGCGATGCCTGAGCAGAACGAAACGCTGCTCGAGTTCCCTTGCGCCTTCCCGTTGAAGATCATGGGGCTGGCCGGCGATACGCTGGCGCAGGCGGTGCTTGAGGTCGTCCGCCGCCACGCGCCGGATTTCGACGGCGCGAGGATGGAAATGCGCGCCTCGTCCGGTGGCAAGTACGTCAGTCTGACGTGCACGATCAACGCCACCTCGAAGGCGCAACTCGATGCGCTGTACCGCGAATTGAGCGGACATCCGCTGGTCAAGGTCGTGCTGTAGGCACGGATGGCCGGCACGCCGATTTCCGTCCGCCAACTCGGTCAGGTCGACTACGAGCCGACTTGGCGGGCGATGATCGACTTTACTGCTGCACGCAACGAATCGACGGTCGACGAGCTCTGGGTCTGCGAACATCCGCCGGTTTATACGCTCGGCCAAGCCGGCAAGCCCGAGCACCTGCTCGCCGACAACGGCATCCCGCTGGTGAAGATCGACCGCGGCGGGCAGATCACTTATCACGGCCCTGGTCAGGTGGTCATTTACCTGCTGCTCGATCTCAATCGGCGTGGGCTCAAGGTGCGTGAACTGGTCAGCTGCATGGAGCAGGCGATCATCGACCTGCTCGCCGAGTTGGGGGTGGAAGCCGCCCGCCTCGACGGCGCTCCCGGCGTCTACGTGCCGCAGGGTGGCAACACTGTCTACCCTGCCAAGATCGCCGCGCTGGGCCTGCGTATTCGTCGCGGTTGCAGCTATCACGGACTGTCGCTGAACGTCGATATGGAACTCGCGCCGTTTTCGGCGATCAACCCCTGCGGCTACGCCGGCATGCCTGTCACGCAACTGCGCGACCTCGGCGTTCAAAACACGCCGGCGCAGGCCGCCGACGCGCTTGCCCGACACCTGATCCAATTATTGGAAAACCCGCTGGAAACACCATGACCGAAACCACCACGCCATCCGCCACGAAAATCGCCGGCGTCAAACAGAAGGGCGAACTGAAGACCGCACGCATTCCGATCAAGATCGTTCCTGTCGACACGCCGCTGAAAAAACCAGCCTGGATCCGGGTCAAGGCCGGCAACGAGGTTGGTCGCTTCGGCGAGATCAAGAAGATGCTGCGCGAGCAGAAGCTGCACACCGTCTGCGAGGAAGCCGCCTGCCCGAACATCGGTGAGTGCTTCGGCCGTGGTACCGCCACCTTCATGATCCTTGGCGACATCTGCACGCGCCGCTGCCCCTTTTGCGACGTCGGCCACGGCAAGCCGCTGCCGCCCGACCCGGAAGAACCGGCCAGTCTTGCCGAAAGCGTATCGAACCTCAAGCTGCGTTACGTGGTGATCACCAGCGTCGACCGCGACGATCTGCGCGATGGTGGGGCCGGTCACTTCGCCGACGTCATTGCCGCTGTACGCGAGAAGTCGCCAGCGACGACCATCGAAACGTTGGTGCCCGATTTCCGCGGCCGGATGGAAGTGGCCATCGACGTGCTTGGCCGCGCATTGCCGGACGTACTCAACCACAACCTTGAAACTGTGCCGCGCCTGTACAAGCAGGCCAGACCGGGTGCGGACTATGCGCACTCGCTGGAATTCCTCAAGCAGTTCAAGGCGCGCTATCCGAACGTGCCGACCAAGTCCGGCCTGATGGTCGGCCTGGGCGAGACCGACGAGGAAATCCTGGACGTCATGCGAGATCTGCGCGCCCACGGCGTCGAAATGCTGACCATCGGCCAGTACCTTGCACCGTCGACGCACCACCTGCCGGTCACCCGCTACGTACACCCGGATATCTTCAAGATGTACGAGGAGGAAGCGAAAAAAATGGGATTCTCCGGCGCAGCCTGCGGGCCGATGGTGCGTAGCAGTTATTGGGCCGACAAACAGGCGCACAGCGCGGGCGTCGCCTGATGTTCAACATCGGCTGCCACCTCTCCGTCGCCAACGGCTTTCTCGCCATGGGCCACGACGCGCTGGCGATCGGTGCCAACACCTTCCAGTTCTTTACCCGCAATCCGCGTGGCGGCAAGGCCAAGGATCTCGATCAGGCGGACATCGACGCTTTTCTCGCTCTGGCGGCCGAACACAGTTTCGGCAAGCTGCTGGCACACGCGCCCTATACCCTCAATCCGTGTTCGGCCGATCCGAAAACGCGTGCCTTCGCGCTGGAAACGATGATTGACGACTTGGCGCGCATGGATCGGCTGCCGGGCAACCTCTACAACTTTCATCCCGGCAGCCACGTCGGTCAGGGCGAAGAGGTTGGCATTGCGCTGATCATCGACCAGCTCAATACCGTGCTGACGCCGGATCTGCGGACCACCGTGCTGCTCGAAACGATGGCTGGCAAGGGCAGCGAAGTCGGTCGCAGCTTCGAGGAACTGCGCCGCATTCTCGACGGCGTCACGTTGCAGGAGAAAATGGGCGTCTGCCTGGATACATGCCACCTGCACGATGCGGGCTACGACCTGATTAACGACCTCGACGGCGTATTGGAACAGTTTGACCGAGTGATCGGTCTCGGCCGTCTGCATGCCATCCACCTCAATGACAGCATGAATCCGCGCGGCGCTCGCAAGGATCGCCACGAGCGGATCGGCCACGGGCATCTCGGCCTGGAAGCGATCGGGCGTGTCATCAACCACCCGGCGCTGCGCAACCTGCCCTTCCTGCTGGAAACGCCGAACGAACTGCCGGGCTTCGCCGAGGAAATAGCCTTGCTGCGCGGTCTCTACAAAGACGCTGCGCGGTCTCTACAAAGACAAAAAAAGGGCTTCGGGTTTTCCGGTGTACGAGACCTGATTTTGTTCCTTACTGCCCAGTGGTCGATTTCGGTCAGTAGGGTGGACAATTTGGTACCGAACGTCACTTTCTTGACGATATCTATGACAAAGGACTGTTTCTTCCCGGGCGTCCTTCCGCCAAGGCACGGGTACATCCGGGTGCCCTCA
>QKII01000043.1 GCA_003249625.1 Propionivibrio sp.
GCAATCCGCGCTCGCATGAACAAAAAGGCCAGTCACATCGGACTGGCCTTTTTTCTTTCGGAGTTCCGCGATTAACCGTAGTTGATCGGATGCTTGGTTAACCAATGTCCGTCACGTACCTGATTGATGCGCTTTCCGGCCTTATGAGCCATCGCAGATGTGATCGGACGTGTCTTCCAGGCAAAACTGCCGGCAAATCCTAAAACGGCACCGAACAGTCCTCCAGCGATAACGCCCCGGATTGGTTTCCGGTCATCGGCCAGTACGCCACAGATAGCGCCAGCCAAAACACCAATCGTCGCGGGTTGCCAGGATTCCTGCGCGGCCGAGGCGACCAAATCCGTGGTTTCTTCTGTTTCCAGAACTTCTTTCCGAGCGGTTTTCGCGCCTTCAATCCCTGCTTCGATCAATTCCTTGCTATAAGCAAGGTTTTCTTTGACAGCGTCTTTAATGCTCATAACGTGATGCTCCTATGTCTAATTGGCGAGAAAACGGGCAAATCGCCTTTTTGCTAGAGCCGACTGGGAAAAATCCGAAGGAAACACCTTTTTTATCTCGTTTCCTGCCCATGGCTTCACACTATCGAGGAAACCAGCCTCTCATGTGTAACCCTAGCATTCACGGGGTGTAATGTCACGTCCGGCCGTTGCGGCCAAGCCAAAGCATGATCCAGTGCTTTGAACTCGGTAGTCCGTCTCAAGATCCTGTTAGACAGTCCGATCCGGGATGATCAGGGCAACCGATGGCGGTTCTTTAGCGGGTGGATCGAAGCCTCGCTTGCGAATCGGCAATCCAGGGGCGACTGTCGAGAAATTTTACAGTATGAAGTCGCTACGGATTTGTCATCGGCAACGTGCGGTATATAACCGGTTGTATATCCATGGTTATATGACGATATGGATATGTCTGGCCTGAATATTGCAACGAGGCAAAGTTGCCTTTTTCAGAGAACAATAATGAAAGTTTCGAAACTCATCTCCACTCTTCTGTTTTCCTCCGTTTGTGCCACGGCCTCCGCTGGAACGATGACGCTCTATCAAAGCGATACGCCTTTCACGGTCAGCACGAATAGCGACAATGTCGTCGCCGCTGAGTCCTTTGCAACGACAGGATCGGACATCCTTGTCAGCTTGACCTTTACGTTCTCCGGTTCGATCGACCGAAACGATTTCCTCGCCCTTTGGTTCGGATACGATTCGCTCGGGACCAGCGATGACAAGAATATCTTGGGCGCGCATACGAGCGGGCCGAACATCGGCATCAAGGGTAATGCTGACAGCATTTCAAATCCGCTGGACTTGTTTGTCCGGAACTCCGGCACGAGTGGGAGTTGGTTGCTTGGCAGCGCCATTGAGCCAGGGACACCCTACCAGTTGTTCGCGCACCTTTATAAGTCCGAGGGGTCTTCGACCTACGACCAGTTCGATGCATGGTTGAATCCGACTGTGGAAGAGGTAGAGAGTCTGAACGCTGCCACTGCCGATGCGACTGCAACGAGCAACTCGGGTATCAGTCTGCTGAACATGTTCGGGTTCCGTTCGGCGAATCTGGATGGCGGTGATTCCGTCCTGGTTTCGAATTTGACCATCCAGGCGATTCCGGAGCCGGCTACGGCCGCACTGGCCAGCGTTGCACTGCTCGGTCTGGCGGCCCTTGCCAGGAAAAATAGAGCGTAGCTTGATCGAAGTTATTCGTAGGTAGGGGCCGCTGGCCCCTGATGCCGTTCAGCTGGCGCTGAACGGCTTTTTTGTATTGTGAGGGGTGAGGGCGCTAGTGTCTTGGTGTCGTCAGCTATGCCGAGAGCCGAAACAACACCGGTACCAGTACCGATGTCATCAAGGCATTCAACCCCATGCCGAGACCGGCAAAGGCACCGGTTTGCTCGCTTTCCTGAAAGGCCCGCGCGGTACCTATGCCGTGGCTGACGAGTCCCATCGCGAAGCCGCGCACGGCGGGTTCGCGGATGCCGAGACGGTCGAGCACCCACGGCGCGCCGACGGCGCCGGTGATACCGGTGAGGATGACCACGGCAGCGGTAAGCGAGGGAATGCCGCCGAGCTTTTCGACGATACCCATGGCCACCGGTGCGGTGGCGGACTTGGGTGCCAGCGATAGAAGGCTCTCGGGGCTGGCGCCAAGAGCCCAGCCGATTCCGGTAGAGGAAAGAATGGCCAGCAAGGATCCTGCTGTCAGGGTGAATAGCAGTGGTTTGAGCAGGCTGTGGATGCGCTCCTTCTGCAGGTAGAGGGGCACGGCAAGGGCGACGGTCGCGGGCGCGAGGAGAAAATGAATCCATTGCCCGCCAGCAAAATAACGCGCGTAGGGCGTGCCGGTGAAATACAGCAGGAGGGATAGCGTCAGGATGCTGAGTCCGACCGGGTTGGCGAGTGGGAAGCCACGTGTGCGTTTGGCGAGCAACGAAGCGAGATGGAAGATGCCGAGCGTCAACGCCAGCCAGAAGACAGGCAGCGTCTGCAGGTGTGTCCATAGCCCGGAGATGCGATCAATCATGGTTTTGCTCCGTTTTCGCTGAGAAATTCTTGAGCAGCAGTGCCGTGAGGGCCACGCTGATCAGCGTGGCGAACAGGACCGATCCGAGGATCGCTGGCCATTCGCGCTGCAGCCGTTCAAGGTGCAGGATGATGCCGACGCCAGCCGGGACGAAGAGCAGCGAGAGGAACTGGAGGATCCCGGACGCGGCCTTGCCGAGGTTTTCGCCCGGCTCCCGCCCACGCCAAAGCAGCCAGCCGAGCAGCAAGGACATGCCGACGACAGCGCCGGGGAGTGGCAGGGCGGCGAGATAAACGACGGTTTCACCGGCGAGCAGGAAAGCGAGCAATTGTAGAAAGCCAATCAGCATACGGCGGCTCCGGTTTGGCAGAAGGCAGCGTTGGATGGAAGGGTGAGCGGCGTGTCGAGGCTCTGGATGTCGCAGTTGCTGCCCGGATCGTCGCGGTCGATGACGAGGAAATCACTCTCGCTGTGCAGCGCGAGAAGCGGATGGTGCCAAACGCCTGCCGTGAAGTTGACGCCTTGTTTTCCATGCGCGAGAAAGGCGCGGATTTCCGTCGGTACGATCCGCTCGCCTTGCGGCGCAACGACGACTAGGAAGGGGCGTCCGGCGAGAGGCATAAAGGCTTGCGAGGCTTTTGGATGGCGTTCCAGTGCGGAGATGGTGAGCGGCAGGTGGCGCGGTTGCGCGCGGAAGATGCTCACGATCAGGCGCCCATTCGTGCCAGGGTCGAGGCGCGCGAGGTCGTGAAAGCGCTGGGAGGTGCCCCCGTTGATTGAGAATGACAGATGTCCCGGATCGGGCTCGATGACTTCGCCGAACGGGGCGAAGGCGTCGTGGGTCAAGGGTTCGACAACAAGTTCCATCAAACGGCGTCTCCGGTCGGCACGCCCCACAGGCGCAGGCGCGAGACGCCTCCGTCGGGGTGGAGGTTGAAGCGGACATGACTGACGGGGACGCTGCTTTCGATGGCGAAGGACTGTACGTTGTCCGCCGCGAGCCGGCTCTCGGCAAGTAGCGTCGGCCAGAATTGCGACTGGGCGGGCATCGCCGCTTCGTCGAGACCAAGAACAGAGGCGCCTTGCAGCGAGCAGCGGTCGGGGAAGTTGCCCTTGAAGTGGGCAGTGTCGACCTCGATGCGCCGGATCGTGCCGGGAATGCCGAGGGCGATCAGGCACCAGTCGTGTCCGGGTTCGCGCCGGCGCCTGGTTTCCCAGCCGTCGCCCATGTTGATGCCGCGCCCGGGCAGAAGCAGGTTGGCGGCGGCGCCGAAGTGAGCGTCGTTCCAGGCGAAGGCGCGGCCTCCGTGGCGGGCGGCGGAGAGGTCGATCAGACCATCCGGGCCAGCCTCGATGCTTTGTGGCGAAGGTCTGCCGTAGACCCGCAGGCGGGCGAGTCCGCCATCAGGAAAAATGTTGACCCGCACATGCGAATAGATCGTGTTGTCCGGGTGGGCTTCGACCAGGTGATGGCGGTTGCCCTGCAGGGCTTGCGTCGATGTCAGCGCACGCCAGTCGCTTCCTTGTGGATCGCTTCCCGCCGGGCAGCCCTCGATGCTGGCGGCGGGAGGGAAGTTGCCGGTGAAGAAACTGGTGTCCAGATCGAAGCCGGCAATGGTGCCGGCGCAACCTAGCTTGACGACACACCAGTCGTGCCCGGCGACGCGTTTGCGGCGACTCTCCCAGCCGTCCATCCACTTGCCGTGGTCGTCGTACTTGCCGGGAATGAAACAGGCCGGCTCGGGATTCAGCATTCGCACCATCGGCGCGAAAAAGTCGTCGGAGCAGGCAGCCGCCTCGGCGCCCAGGCGCGGGTCAGCCAGGTTGATCGCGCGAGAGGCCCAGGCGGGGAGGAGGGCCGGCTCTGCGATCTGTATTGGATAGGCATTGGATGTCATCAGTGAGACCTCAAGTGTCAATTCAGGGAGCCGATGAAGCTGGCGAATTCGGGTGTCGTGGGGTTGGCGAACATGGCTTGCGGGTGACCGGACTCATGGATCTTCCCTTCGTGCATGAACACGAGCTTGTCGCTTACCTCACGTGCGAAGCGCATCTCGTGGGTGACCATGATCAGCGTCATGCCCTCGCTGGCGAGCTGGCGCACGACACCGAGCACTTCGTTGACCAGTTCCGGGTCGAGTGCCGAGGTGATCTCGTCGCACAGCAACACTTTCGGCGACATGGCCAGGGCGCGGGCGATCGCCACGCGTTGCTGCTGGCCGCCGGAAAGCTGGTCGGGAAAAGCATCGAATTTTTCGGCGAGGCCGACGCGCTCGAGCATTCGCCGGGCGATTTCCTCGCATTCCGCCTTGGTCGTACCCTTGACCACCTGCGGTGCGAGCATCACGTTCTGACCGGCCGAGAGGTGCGGGAACAGGTTGAACTGCTGGAAGACCATGCCGACCTTCAGGCGCAGTGCGCGCAGGGCTGCGGCGTCGGCACGATCGACTTCGAGCGTCGCGCCGTCGACTTCGATGACCCCGTCATCGATGCTCTCGAGGCCGTTGAGGGTGCGCAGCAAGGTACTCTTGCCCGAGCCGCTGCGGCCGACGATGGTGACGACTTCACCTTCCTCGACGTCGAGCTTGATTCCGCGCAGGACGTGGTTCTTGCCGAAGAATTTGTGCAGGCGGTTGGTGCTAACGAGCGGCATGGAGTTTCCTTTCCAGCGATTGGGCGTAGTGCGAGAGCGGGTAGCAGAGAATGAAGTAGCCGAGCGCTACCAGACTGTAGACCAGGAACGGTTGAAAGGTCGCGTTGGCGATCATCGAGCCGGTCTTGGTCAGTTCTGCGAAGCCGATGATCGACGTGACGGCGGTTCCCTTGACCACCTGCACGGCGAAGCCGACGGTCGGCGCGATGGACATGCGCATGGCCTGGGGCAGGATCACGTGCCGCATCTGCTCCCAGTAGCTCATCGCGAGGCAGGAGCTGGCCTCCCACTGGCCCCGCGGCACGGCTTCGACGCAGCCCCGCCAGATTTCCGCGAGGAAAGCGCTGGTGAACAGCGTGAGGCCGAGTCCGGCAGCCAGCCACGCCGGTACGTCGAGCCCGAACAGAGACAGTCCGAAGAACAGGGTGAACAACTGCAGCAGCAGCGGCGTGCCCTGGAACAGTTCGATGTGCATCTGCGCCAGCGCACGCGGCGCGCGCCATTTGCCGATGCGGGCGAGAAGAACAAGCAGGCCCATTGCGCCACCGAGCACGAAGGCGACCAGCGAGAGCAGCAGCGTGAGCGCTCCACCGATCAGCAGGTTGCGCACGATATCCCACAAGGAAAACGACATCATGGCGTCGGCCTCCGTACGATCAGGTATCGGCCGATCATATGCATCGCCTGGCGGATGAGCAGCGCGAGGGCGAAGTACATGGCCGTGGTCAGGAAATACGTTTCGAAGGCGCGGAAGTTGCGGGACTGGATGAAATTGGCGACGAAGGTCAGTTCCTCGGCAGAAATCTGGGAGCACACAGACGAGCCGAGCATGGTGATAACAACCTGGCTGGATAGCGCTGGCCATACCTTGCGCAGTGCCGGTCGAAGCATGACGTGAAGAAATATTTGCCAGCGCGTGAAGGCCAACGAATCGGCGGCTTCGATCTGCCCGCGCGGGGTGGCTTGCAGCCCGGCACGGATGATCTCGGTACTGTAGGCGCCGAGGTTGAGCACCATCGCCAGAATCGCTGCTTGCCATGCGGCGAGCTTGATGCCCAGTGACGGCAGACCAAAAAAGATCAGGAATAACTGCACCAGAAACGGCGTGTTGCGGAACAGTTCGACGTAGTAGCGGTACAAATCGCCGAATGGGCGCACGTTCCACAGGCGGCTGATAGCCCCGCCGATCCCGATCAGGATCCCGAGTGTTCCGCCGGCAATTGTCAGGCCGAGCGTGTAGGCGACGCCCTCGGTCAACATGCCGGCGTAGTCGGGAACGAAGGTGAAGTCGAATTGGTAGGCCATGCGAAATCCTCCGAATCGCCCGGGATAGGCCGCCGGGCGATCATTTCGGGATTGACGGACGAGGGTTAAAGATTGGCTGGCAGCGGTGCTTGTAACCAGCGCTGTGATATTTCGTTCAGCGCGCCGCTCTTCTTGGCCTTGGCGATGATCTCGTTGACCTTCGTCTGCAGAGCAGTTTCGCCCTTGGCCAAGCCGACGTAGCACGGCGAGTTCTTGATCAGGAACTTGGTCGACAGGCGGCGAAGCTTGCTGCGCTCATTGACCGCCGCAGCGACGACGTTGCCAGTAGCGATCAGCTGCGTCTGACCCGAAAGGTAGGCGGTGATCGTCGCGTTGTTGTCCTCGAAGCGCTTGATTTCGGCACCGGCTGGAGCGATCTTGGAAAGCTCGAGGTCCTCGATCGAGCCGCGGGTGACCGAGATCGTCTTGCCGGCGAGTTCCTCGACCTTGGTAGCCTTGATGTCCTCGGGGCCGAAGACGCCGTTGAAGAAGGGCGCGTAGGCGGCCGAGAAATCGATGACCTTCTCACGCTCCGCGTTCTTGCCCATGCTGGAGATAACCAGATCGACCTTGCCGGTGGTCAGGAAGGGGACGCGGTTGGCGCTGGATACCGGGACGAGTTCAACCTTGGCACCCAACTCCTTGCCGATCAGGTTGGCGACGTCGATGTCGTAGCCCTTTGGCTTCATGTCCGAGCCGACGCTGCCGAACGGAGGGAAGTCCTGCGGCACGGCGATCTTGATTGTGCCGGATTTCGCGATGTTGCCCAGGACGTCGGCCTTGGCTACCGGCACGATCGATCCGAGGGCGACGGCGCCAACCAGCGCCAGGGTGCGGAAGAGACGTTTGCTGCTCATGGTGCTTCTCCTATGGTGTTGCAAAAGTAGTTGGTGCGGATGCTGCAGGTGCTTCGAGTGGTGCGTGCTACGGCTGAAAAAACCGGATGCCGACGCGCGCGGCGGCGCGTAACAAGTGTGTCTGCATGGCTTGTCGCGCTGCGGCCGGGTCGTGATTGGCGACGGCGTCGATCAGCGCCAAGTGCTCGTCGGCCGTCTCCCAGATGCCTTTTGGATTGGAGAACGGCAACTGCAGGCTGTAGGCGACTTGCGTCTCGTATTGCTTGAGAACCGAGACGAAGGCCTCGTTGCCCGACAGGCGGGCGATTGTGTGATGGAATTCCATGTCGCATTGAGCGGCCTCGACGAGGTCCAGACGATGCAACGCTGCTTCGAGCCGCGCCTGGATCGCACGGAGTTCGTCGGCGCTGGATTTTGGGTCAGATGCAACCAGGCTGGCTGCGGCCGGCTCAAGGACGAAGCGGAACTGAAAGATGGCCTCGGGCCGCATGCCTGCGGGGTTCGCAGGCAGGTCGCCAGCATCGCGTCCAGTGCCCGCGGTGACGAAAACGCCCTTGCCCGGGTGCGAGCGCACCAGCCCCAGGGCTTCGAGCATCGAGATCGCCTCACGCAGGCAGGCGCGGCTGATGCCCAAGGTTTCAGCCAGATCGCGTTGCGAGGGCAGCGTTTTTCCGACGGCGTAGGTGCCGTTGGCGATCAGGCGTTGCAGGTTCTGGGCGGCGACATTTGACAGGCTTGGCATGTTTCCCTCTAACTGGACTAACTGGTCGGACCAGTATGTCCAGTTAAAAGCAAACGATGTGCCAAACATCAGTGAGCTGCGAGTTGTTTTTGCAACTCACTGATAGAGCGAGAAAAATTTCCTGTTTTGTGGATCTCTTACGCCGTGGCTGAGTTGCGCAGATCGCACCAATGTTGTACTGGCTGCACCAGAGGGAGGCGAATATTCCCCCCGTGGAGAGACCGCAAACGTCTTCAGGTTAAGCCTCTTTGTTACAACGGGCCTGTATATTCACCGCGTGCTGGGTAGTCGTTGTTGATCGCGAAGTCGACCGCACCCAGCAGATCCTGAAAGGACGGTCGCGCGAAGGGCATCGTTTGCGTTGCGCCGTAATAAAGCGTTCCATCGGGGCGGACGAGAAATACGCCTGGCTCACTGAACAAGCCAGGTTCCTCGATGCCGATCGACGTTTTTCCGCGTGATGTGCTGATATACAGCCCCCATTGCCTGGCGGCTTCCAAATTCAGGCTGTGCCCTATTCGCAATGCGCTGGCTTTTGTTTTGTCTGCCATGGCTTGCGCTCGCTCGGCACTGTCACTGCTTACTGCAACAACGCGGATGCCTCTTTTTTCGAACTCTGGCGTCAATCGCTCCAATTCCATGAGGTATTTGGCGCAGACCGGGCAATGAAGGCCGCGATAGAAGACGATCAGATCGAAGCGCTCGCCCGAGGCAACTCCGAGGACGAAACGCTCGCCGCCGATCAAGGGAACGTCGAGCGGTGGAACCGGCTGTCGCGGCGTCAATGATTTTGTGCTCATGAAGACTCCTTGTGGATTACTGGATAAGTATGTTCTGGAGAAGAGTGAGTAGTATGATGTACCTATTGCAAACAAAAGTGCAAAACATATTGCATATCGTACAAATGAACTCCGAAAGACTCGACCGGCTTTCTGCGCTACTTGAGGGACTTGCTCCTGAAGTTTCTTTGGTTACCGCATGCCCTGACAGGGGGGATGTCCAACCTGATTTCGGCAGTTCTTCCGGTTTGTGCATTTATCTACTGACCGCAGGCTCCGTCCATTTTCGATGGGCGGGCGGATCGATGCCTGTAGAAGCGCCGGCCTTGGTAGCGTTGCGCTCGTCCCGGCGCCCGATCGTAGAGAACATGCCGTCACCAGATGGAGAGCGCCCGATTTGTGTATACACAAACTTGGCCGGTCCCGTGGCTGCCTTGTTCTTGAATGAGTTCGCTGGGCCTCGCGTGTTGTCTTTGACTCGCGACGAGCCTTCATTGAGCCTGGTTGTGGCGATGATCAAGGCGGAATTGGCATCCCCTCGCTGCGGTCAACCCGCGCTGCTTAACCGCGCTGGGGGCATTCTTTTCATTGGGCTGCTCCGCTATCTGGTCGCGCACCCGAATCCGCACGGCAGCGGTCTGTTCAATGGTTTGGCGGACCATCGAATTGCCAAAGTTCTCGTGGCCATGCACCAGCACCCGGGTATGGACTGGTCCCTTGAGCGCCTGGCGAATGAAGCCGGTATGTCACGAACGGCATTTGCTTCGACGTTCCGCGAGGTCATGAAAATTACGCCTGGCAAATATCTGTCCGCAATTCGGCTCGCCATGGCTAAACGTGCGGTCGAGCAGGGAAAAGGTCTGAAAGAGGCGGCACGGGGCATCGGCTATAACAATGCTTCCGCACTTTCGCGCGCTTTGTCCAGAGCGCGTTTGCAAGAGTCACAAATTTGAGAAATTTCCTCGCGGCGGGGAGCGGCTCTCCACGCTTTTACTGGGAATAGGGTTGGTGGGGGCATTCAGTCGTTGGGCAGAGTCGACGTTTTTGCGGCGCCACGCGGTGGGAGAAGTGCAGTTCGTTACCGTGGTCGCAATGACTCATCACCTCCCAGGTGGCCGCGACCCGGAAAATGGCGCATTCCTTGCTACAAAATGCGTCAATCCATCGCTTGCCAGTGCCATGCATCCACGCCACGACGCGAATATTCGCCCAATACTGAGTCCGGAAGTCCTGGAAAAGTTTACTCTCCAGCATCTGACGCGGGGCTATCTGGTGAGTACTCCGGGCATAAACAATGATCGCGTCCTGTTTTTGCGCGAAGGGCGAATCCGGGTTTTTGTTGCCTGTGACGACAAGGAACTGACGCTGGCCTACCTGACGGCCGGCGAATTGTTCAGCACACATAGCAATGCCTATCTACGCTGCGAAAGTGCGTGCGAACTGCTGAGCATTTCCACTGCCGAATTTGCGCGCAGCCTGGCGCACGAACCGGGTATGCTCGGAATGGTGATGCCCGTGCTGGGGCGGATTCTGGACAACAGCATCGCATTGATCGAGGATCTGGCGTTTCGCGATGTAGCTGGCAGACTCGCCCGTTTCCTGCTGGTGTCGGCTCGGCAACACGGGCGAACCGTTGCGCCGGGAATCAGTTTTACGTTGGACCTGTCGGTGGGTGAAATTGCCCTGTTACTCGGCTGCACGCGCCAGACGGTCTCCAGTCTGCTCAAGCGTCTGGAGCGCGAGGCGATCATTGCTCGGCCGTCACGCAAACAGTTCCGTATCCTGCTGCCGGAGTCGTTACTGCGCTGGCAGGAAGGGGGGGTGACACCTTCCAGTCAAATTGTCGGCTAGCCGACAAATCTCAACCGGATTGGTAATTAGAATCAAACCTTCGTTTTCCGACTGTGAGTGATCACCATGAGCTACTCCCGCCAGAATCAATCAGCCAACTCCGACAGCAACCCGGCCAAATCTGGCCGCTATGTAAGTTTCATCGGCATGGACTGCGATGCCAAAGCCGCATGCCTGATGGAACATATCAATCGTCACATTGACGATCCGAGTAAAAGCAATGTCTTTTGGGAATATTTCAAGAAAAAAGCCGCGGGTGGCAGTGGTCCGAAGCCGGATGCGCTCTTCCTCATACATAGCAATCTCAACCAGATTCGCGAACTGTTCGAAGAGTATGCGGACAGCGATGCGCTTTCATTGCTGGAGCAGGTCGAAGAGGAATTCTGTTGAAACTTGGTCTGTCGCTTCTCCTTGCTCGAGCGAGAGATGCATCACCACGGCGCAGCTCCGACTCGTTACTCGCGCTTCGACGGTAGCAACAGGAAGGATTGCCGCAGCTGACGTCGCGGGGTTCGGCAAATACTAGTCCTTTGGTCTAAAAACTCTGCATTTGATCGTTTCCACGATATCTTTCTTGACGATAAGAACAGACCTGTTCTCTACATCCAGAAACGCATAAGAACCGGACGACGTGCGGATCAACCTGCCTTTGACCGTTGGTTTGTTGTGATCGGTGAAAAACAACTCGTTCCTGACCGGCATCGTCTTGCTGAATACCGCGTCGGCAAAGTCGCTTCCCCAATCCATGGCGTCACCAACCGCATAATTGGTCGCTATTACGACCATCACGAGGAAAAAAAACGGGCCGGATTTCCCGGAAAACTCTTTGATCCGGGCCTCTCGTTCGTTGAAGACCCCGATCTTTTTGCACAGGAAAAAAACGAGAAGCCTGAAAAGTACATATCCCAGCGCGAAAACAATAATTACACCGACAGCGCTTCCGGATGTGACTCTGAAAAAACCGTCGCGGATTAGATCCTCCGGCCTCTTTACAAACTCCTCTACTGGCAGATTCAAAATGCCCAAAAAAGTCGAATCCTGAACATAGCCGATTAAATACAAGGCTGCGCTCAGGAGTCCTACGATAACCGAGTTGGCGAGCATGGTCATGACGCTCTCCTTCAGACTCGTCGTCTGTTCAGTTCATTCCGCTGGGAGGCTGTGTAACACCCAAGATTCCGATTCATCAACCCTCATTTGCTGTGGTTTCTTTGCATTTCACTTCGGCGTCCCGGATATAGGTCGCGATATTCATCTCTGCTCATTGCTATGCTATGTCTATATCAAAGCAATACTGGTTGCCTCCGGAATCCGTCGCATTGATGAGAAGCCTTTTGCCGTGTTCGATCATCGCGTTGGGGGTTTCACCCGTATATTCAGTCACGCCACCGCTGATTGTCACTTTTACGTCGGCGGGCGAGATAGGCTGTGCATTAATCGCTTCGCGCAAACGTTCAAGGGGGATGAGCGCGGTCTTTAGATCGGTATGGGGAAGAACGGCTAAAAACTCGTCGTCACCGATGCGGCCTACAAAATCAGTCTCTCGAAGTTTTTCGCCAATCAATTTGGCTACGACGGCTAGAATGGCGTCGCTTGTCGATTTCCCGTATTCGGCGCAGAGCGCGGAAAAATGGTCGATGTCAATTACCGCCATGGTGAATATTGCCCCATAACGACGACCGTTATTGATTTGATTGCCAAGCATGTACCGGACAAACTCTTCGTTGAATACGCCGGTCAGGTTGTCGCGAATGCGGAAACGTTCGAGTTCGTCCTGCTCGCTAGTTTCACCTATTGGCTGTTGATCAGGCGCCTTTGAAAAGAATTCGCTCAATTTCATGGCCGTCCCCTTTATCCGGTAGCCGCTCACGCAAGGACACGTGTTTTCTGGAACTGTGATTAGGCCGCCCTTTGATCTACCGAAGACTCAAAACGGAAATGGAGGGAGAAGAAACGCGCTCCTTTCTCTCCAATAATAGAAGATCCAATCTCTTTTCCTATGTTCGGTCCAGAGTTCTGATTGGCTTTCTTCGCAAAAAGGACAGGGGACCTTGTGGCCCCCTGTTTCATCTGCTTCTGACTGATCAGTGCGCAGGGTCCGCGATTTTGCGCCGCAAACTTTTTACTAAAA
>QKII01000221.1 GCA_003249625.1 Propionivibrio sp.
GGTCGGAAAAACTGGCTCTTCGCCGGCAGCCTGCGTGCCGGCAAACGCGCCGCCGCCATCATGAGCCTGATCCAGTCGGCGAAACTCAACGGCCACGATCCTTTCCTCTATCTAAAGGATATCCTGTCTCGCTTGCCAACTCAGCCCAACAGTCGGATCAGCGAATTGCTCCCCCATCGCTGGCAGAGCCAAACCGCCTGACGTTTGCGTCAAGACGAGTTCGCCGGGCGCTTACCTTGGATCGGCGAAAGCATAACTTTCTAATCTATGAAGCGCAGACTTGCGCGGAAAAAAAACGGACTGTGCACTAAACACAGCCCGTTTTATCAGGACATCCTTGGCATCCTTTCGGATGCCTATCAAGTTCACTAAGCGGCTTTGTCTTCCCCACCTTCAGCTTCGACAAATTCGGGCTGATCCAGCAACTCGACAATGGCCATCGGAGCGTTGTCGCCATCACGGAAACCACACTTCAAAATGCGGAGGTAACCGCCATTCCGTGCAGCATAGCGAGGCCCCAGGACATCGAAAACCTTGACCACTACATCACGGTCGCGAAGCCTATCGAACGCCAAGCGACGATTGGCCAGGCTGGGCTTCTTGCCCAACGTGATGATCGGCTCTACAACACGCCGCAATTCCTTCGCCTTCGGAAGCGTTGTCTTGATCGTTTCGTGCTTAAGCAGTGAAACGGTCATGTTACGCAACATGGCCAGTCGGTGAGAACTGGTCCGATTGAGTTTACGAAGACCTAAACGATGACGCATAAATTTTCCTTCCTATCGTTGCGCCGGAGCAATTATTTATCCAGCCCGGCTGGCGGCCAGTTTTCGAGCTTCATACCGAGAGTCAAGCCACGTGCTGCAAGCACTTCCTTGATCTCGTTAAGGGATTTACGCCCAAGGTTCGGCGTCTTGAGCAACTCGTTTTCAGTTCGCTGAATCAGGTCGCCGATATAGTAGATGTTTTCGGCCTTTAGGCAATTCGCTGAACGAACCGTCAACTCGAGATCATCAACCGGACGCAGCAACAGCGGGTCAACCTGAACCGACTTCTGGTGCTCCACCGGCAATGCGGTACCTTCAAGGTCTGCGAACACCGATAATTGCTCCATCAAGATGCGTGCCGCATTCCTGATCGCCTCCTCGGGTTCGATAACACCGTTGGTCTCAATTTCCATTACCAGCTTGTCGAGGTCGGTGCGCTGCTCGACACGTGCGCTCTCAACCGAGTAGCTCACGCGGCGAACGGGACTGAACGACGCGTCGAGAACCAGCTTGCCTATACTCTTTCCAGCATCGCCGAGGTCACGAAGATTTCCGGGGATGTAACCACGGTTCTTCTCTACCTTCAACTCAAGTGCGAGTTTTCCACCCGCGGAGATATGTGCAATCACATGCTCCGGGTTGATGATTTCAACATCGTGAGATACAGCGATATCACCCGCACGAACGATGCCCTCGCCCTCCTTGCTCAAATGCAAAACAGCCTCTTCGCGGTTGTGCAACTTGAACACGACGCCCTTCAGGTTCAGCAGAATATCGACGACATCCTCCTGAACACCGTCGATCGTGGAGTACTCGTGCAGAACGCCGTCAATGCTCACCTCGGTAGCGGCAAAACCAGGCATCGAGGAAAGCAGGATACGCCGAAGAGCATTTCCGAGTGTGTGCCCATAACCACGCTCAAACGGTTCCATAACCACTTTGGCGTGCACAGGCGACAAACTCTGTACGTCGATGATGCGCGGCTTCAATAGTCCACTGCTGCTATACATGTCTTGTCCTTTGCTTCGCGTCAATCAAGCACTACCCTCGATTACTTGGAATAAAGTTCGACCACGAGGCTTTCGTTGATCGACGAGGGCAATTCGCTACGCTCCGGACGGGCCTTGTACGTACCCTTGGCTTCCTTGACGTTCACATCAACCCACTCGGGGAAACCACGAGATTCAGCCGCCTCAAGCGCCGCTTTGATACGGAGGTGATTTCTTGCCTTTTCCGCAACTTCAATGACATCACCCGGCTTGACCTGATATGACGGAATATTTACGCGCCGACCGTTCACCAGAATGCAGTTATGACGAACAACCTGGCGGGATTCCGAACGCGAAGCGCCGAATCCCATGCGGTAAGCAACCGTATCCAGTCGCGATTCGAGCAATTGAAGCAGGTTTTCACCAGTAACACCCTTGCGACGGTCAGCCTCTTTATAGACCTTGCGGAACTGGCCTTCTAGCACGCCGTAGATACGGCGAATTTTCTGCTTCTCACGAAGATGAACGCCATAGTCCGACAGACGCTGTCCAGACTTCTGACCATGCTGTCCAGGAGCATACGAACGACGCTCAATGGCGCACTTGTCGGAAAAACACTTCTCGCCTTTCAGGAAGAGTTTCTCACCTTCCCGACGACATTGACGGCATTTGGGATCGAGATTACGAGCCACTTTTCCTTCTCCTTAAATCCTGCGCTTTTTGGGCGGCCGGCAGCCATTATGGGGAATCGGGGTAACATCGGTGATCGACGTAATCTTCATCCCGAGTGCGTTCAAAGCACGAACCGAGGACTCGCGCCCCGGACCAGGCCCCTTGATACGCACTTCAACGTTCTTGACACCGCATTCCTGCGCCGCTTTACCAGCGGCTTCCGCAGCGACCTGCGCTGCGAACGGAGTGCTTTTACGCGATCCCTTGAAACCGGCGCCGCCAGACGTTGCCCACGACAGCGCATTACCTTGCCTGTCGGTGATGGTGATGATGGTATTGTTAAAGGACGCGTGAATATGCGCGATACCCTCAGCAATATTCTTTTTAACTTTCTTGCGAACCTTGGTTGCAGTCTTGGCCATGATTAATTCCTATCACTTTTTGCCAGCAATAGCCTTGCGCGGACCTTTGCGCGTGCGGGCGTTTGTGCGAGTACGCTGACCGCGAACCGGCAGCCCTTTACGGTGGCGCAGCCCACGGTAACAGCCGAGATCCATCAGCCGCTTGATGCTCATGGTCACTTCACGACGAAGGTCGCCTTCTACCGCGAATGTCCCGACTTGATCACGCAAACGCTCCATCTCGGCTTCAGTCAAATCCTTGACCTTGGTCGAGCGGACGATGCCGGCAGCGTCACAAATTTTCTGTGCTCTGCTGCGCCCAATACCAAAAATCGCTGTCAACGCAATCTCTGCATGTTGGTGGTTGGGAATATTTACCCCTGCTATGCGGGCCATCGTTTTACCCCAATTCTCTGAACGTAAATGAACAGTAATCGGCCATGCTCTCGACAGAGCCGGCGATTACCCTTGCCTTTGCTTGTGACGCGGATCGGAGCAGATCACGCGCACGATGCCGTGGCGCCGAATAATCTTGCAGTTGCGGCAGATGCGCTTAACAGATGCCAGCACTTTCATGTATTACTCCTAATATATTTTTGGC